>NZ_SDFT01000094.1:0-15253 GCF_004916815.1 Pantoea sp. R102 | reverse complement strand
ACCGTACTCCACGCGCATCCCGGCCGTCATTCTGGCCGTCAACAATAACGCCATGACCTTCAGCGATCGCAGCGGGGGCATATCGCGGCGCCGGGTCATTTTTAACTTTTCACGGGTCATCCCGGAAGACGAACGCGATCCGCTGATGACGGCAAAGATAGAGGCTGAGCTGCCGGTCATCATCCGCCACCTTCTTACCCGCTTTACGGACCAGCAGGAGGCGCGTCAGCTGCTGTCTGAACAGCAGACGTCCGGGGAGGCCCTGGCCATCAAGCGCGAGTGCGATTCGCTGGTGGATTTCTGCGGTTACCTGACGGCTTCAACGCAGTGTGACGGCATGTTTATCGGGAATGCAGAAATTGTTCCGTTCAGCCCGCGCCGCTATCTCTATCATGCCTACATGGCTTACATGCGGGCGAACGCGCTGAGCAAGCCGGTATCTCTGACGCGCTTCGGCACGGACATGCCCGGGGCCATGGCTGAGTATGGTAAAGCGTATCTTCGCAGGAAAAGTACCAAAGGCCATATGCGCTCTAACCTCACGCTCAGCCAGGATGCTGAAGCGTGGTTACCTTTTGCTGCCGGAGAACAGGAAAAATAAATAAATTAAAAAAGTGTCCACTACTCTCCACCTTTAGTGGTTTTCACTTTTAAAACAATAACTTAATGGGTGGACAGTTAATTATTAACTCTCCACCCATTATTTATTTATATATTTTAAAACAAAGAGTTAAGGGGTGGAGAGTCAGAGTGGACAGTCTCCACCTTCCTTCTGAAATGCAGAAAGAACAGGTGGAGAGTCTGAGGAATGGGTGGAGAGTAGTGGACACTTGAATAACAACTCTCCACCCATTAAAAGTATGAAAATAAAGTAAAAAAAGCAAAAAGTGGAGAGGTGGAGAGTTAAAGTACTATTCTTTTTTTTCGTGCGTTTCAAAACAAAAATCGCTGCTCTTTATGTGTCCGACAATTAAGAGGGTGAATAAATCGCCTTCATTCTCACCTGCACCAAGATGAAAGACGTTGGAGAGCCGAAGCGCCGGGCATACGACCTACAGCCAGTAAAGCTGTTTACGGATGAAGAAGGGGAGGAAATTCATTCTCCAGCCATGCGGGATGTAGCCCGGGAGGCTGATGAGCGCGAACCAGAACTGGCGGGCGTATCGAATATTACAGGAAATCATATGGCACTCTGGCAGGCTATTCGTAGTCGTCTTGCCAGCCGGGAGGCATGAACAAAAATGATTTTACGCGACGACCTTGAAGCAATAGGGATTAATACCAGGCACTTTACCTGCTGGCTGCAGAAGCTGACTGATGATGGTCTGGTTATCCAGAACGGTGATCACCTTACGCTCCATTCTCATCATAAAAGTGGGGAGGTGGTGGGCAAGGTGGGGTGCGGGACCCCACACTACCCACTTTTTTCCTGTATACAACCAGAATGTGGGGCGAATCTCTGAAACCCGCATCAGTACTGGGCTGAGCAGGGTTTTGAAAAAAACAGGTGGGTAGCAAGTGGGGAGTAATGAGTGACAGGTGACCTGTCAGGTGCTTTCTCATACCTACCTGGAGCCACTAGTCACTTGATAAAAATCCCTGCTGAACGTCCGCTTCGTGCTTAGAGGCCAACATCGCTGAGTCAAATTTTGTTAAACATCGCGTTTTAGAGTAGAAGATCGCAAAACACTATTGCATATTACTATTTTCCTCACTCAAACTGAAAGTGTAGCGTCGCGAGGCCAATCTAAGAAAGTGAAAATATCACCTAGCATATTAGCCCTTGGCAAAATGACAAACAACATGCCCCATTTGACGCAGTTAACGGAATGTAACCTAGAGGGAGGAAGACCCTCTAAGAGGGAATAAATAATGAGCATTGCAGGTATACGTTCCAACCGCGGTGATGGATATCAAACTTTAGTCGCTATTGATTGGGCTTTATTTGTATTATCTGATCCAGACTTCGAATGGATTGAAGTCGACTCGATAAATTACTTTGTTGATGATGTAGTAGTGGGCAGAAGTGATGGCAGTATCATTGCCTGTCAATGTAAGAAAAATCACCCAGAGTTCAAAAGTTGGACAATGTCTGATCTTGGCGATGAACTGGATAAAGCTTTTCAACTTTTGGCAATTAACCCAAAAGTTAATGTCCGATTCTACTCACGCAATAATTTTGGCGATTTAGCAAAACTCAAAGAGCATAGCACTTCGCAATCAGATGAAAGTAGCTATATTAAGAGTTTGGGGATTGCGCACACTAAGTTGAACAGCACGCTGGCCAGCCGGATACAAAAGGTCACATCCAACCTTGACGAGTTTGAATTCTTATGTCGAACTAATTTTGTCACCACTGATGATCTTGATCAGATGGAACGGCAACTCTTAGAACGTTTACGTAACATGGTGAGTAACCATCAGCATGCATTCCATGCGCTCTGGTTAAGCATTGAACGGTTAGGGGCACGATTAGGGGGAGGGAGCTCGTCTACAGCTGCAATGCACCGATTAACAAAAAATGAGCTTCTAAACATTGTTCAGCAGGCTGGCTCGATATTAGTCCCTCCAATCGAAATTGCAGAATTACGCCATTCCTTCTCTAGCACTTCAGCCATTGGCAGGTCATGGCAACGAGATATTGCTGGGCAACGAATTGAGAGTCCTATCCTCGATGAGCTGCTAACTGCCATTGAAGCAGAAAAATCCTCCATCCTGCTCACCGGGCTCCCCGGATCAGGAAAAACATGTATTATGCTTGAATTGCAAGAAGTATTAGAAAACCGTTCAGACATCGTACCTCTGTTTATTCAGTCACGTGAATTTGCCGATTTTGATACGTTAGAAGAGCGGCATGCTCAGGGATTAACGCAGCTGTGGGTTGAGAAAGCAGCAAGACTGGCTGAAAGTACACGCGTGGTTGTTATTATTGATTCTTTGGATGTATTATCAATTGCTCGTGAACATCGGGTGCTACAATATTTTCTTGCTCAAATTGATCGGCTTCTTTTAATTCCAAGTATAACTGTTGTAACCGCTTGCCGCGACTTCGACAGACATTATGACCGTCGGATAGCTGAAAGAAATTGGGATTGCGAATTAAAGTGTCAACCATTGAAATGGGTTAGTAATATTGCACCATTACTGGACAGTTTAGGCATTGAGGCTGCGAATATTGATGCGGCAACACGTGAGCTGATTAGTAATCCGCGTGAATTAGCGCTCTATGTTGAACTCGCTTTAAGAGATGGCGGATTTAGTGTGGTGACCAGCCAGGCACTCGGACAGCGCTATCTCAATAAGATTGTACTCGCTGATAGTGATTTAGGGGATGCTGCGATAATAGCAATAGAGGTGCTTGCGACCGAAATGCTTCATTTGCGAAGTTTAACAGTGCCTCATCAGCGTTTTCAGGCATCTTATAATATTCAAAGAAAACTATGTAGTCTTAATATATTGCAGCAATCTCAGGATGGTAAATTGACCTTTGGTCATCAAACTTTGATGGATGCCCTTGTCATTAGCCAAGCCTTAAGGAGTGGTATCACACTCAATGAATTTATTAACAGCTTGTCGCCAGTACCCTTTGTAAGGCCAAGTATCCGCTGTTTCATTGCTCAATTAAATTTGGGTGACCGCCGTCAATTTAGGAAGCAGCTTAGAACCGTATTAATGGGCAGTGCCGCTTTTCATATAAGGCGACTAGCAGCAGAATCGTTTACTGAACATCCTCCTCAGGATGATGACTGGTCAATGTTACGTGAATTACATGATAAGCATCTTGATGTTTTTCAAGTAATTTACTTTACAGGAGCATCTGTAGATTGGCACCACTTCTGGATGAAGTTTTTGGTACCTCATCTAATAACGACCAAGAATTCTGATGGTCTGTTAAAGCATATCCATCGGGTTACAATGTGGGTTAATCTTGATACGGCTGGGGTTGTAGAATTCTGGATGAACTCTCTTGCGCTATCGTGGTTTGACAGTAATGAGGTTGAATACCAATTGGCTATTCATCTTTCTCAAATTGAAGAGAAAAATCAAATCTTGGCTGCACCATTACTTAAAAAGCTGCTCACTAAGCAGAGAGCTGATTATGGTTCTCTTGGCCGAGTCTTTGCTAATTGTGTATCTGCAGGAGTTCTTAGCGATGCTGAACTATGGGCTTATATCACGGAAGCATTAACTGATGATGATCTTAAAGAATATAAATTCGATCATAAGCTACGCTGTAAATACGATGAGTTTGGAAGCCAGACCCATGAATTCCTTAGCGGTCGAATGCAACAATCAAGTGGCCTTTTGGGATTAGCCCTAGAGGCCATTGAGCATTGGAGCAGAGTACGTGTTCTGCGCTACAACAATGAATATTTAGGTTATCAAGAGGAATTTCTCCGGGATACATCCTATGGTCGTAAACACAGCCCCAGAGTGATGCATTCTCCTAATAGTTTGAGTGTGTTGCTTGATGCTGTTGAAACTGGAATTATCTTTAATGCTAAATCTCACTCACAATGGTGGCAAAAAAACCGTGAACGTCTTTGTTTCAATAGCGAAGGAGCTCTGGTCTATATGGCTGTTTTGGCTTGTAAAGAGTCAGTTGATAAAAATACCGATCTCATAGGCCGCATGTTATGTGATCGAAACATGCTTGAATTCCAACTTACTTATGAATTAAGTGAGCTTATTAGTGTGGCTTTCACATCCTTATCTGATGTTGTGCAGGATGCGGTTATGGAGACAATCATAAATATAAATTCTCAAATCGGTCCAGGCGAATCCACGACATGGAGGCTTTATTCTCAGGCAGAGTTCATCTTTTCAATCCCTAGCTACCTTCGTTCACCAGCTCTTCAAATGGTAATGGATGAATATTATCAGAAATCAGTAATGGAACTTGGGCGCCCTAAAGTTTTTCCCAACAGCGGCTTTGTCAGACCACCATTCTCCTATAAGGTTTTCGTAGAAGTTAGTGATGCAGGTGTATTGAAATTATTAAACCATTATAGAAACAACATAGATCGTAATGATATTGATTTCTTAATTGGAGGTGTACGTGAAGTAGGTGGCGAATTACAGACCGCCGTCTCTCTTCAGCCTTCTCGTTTCTTGAGCTTACTATCTATAAACTGGTCACTTATCCCCGGCCATTTCCGAGACAACCTTTTGTGTGGGGTCGCTCGATACCTTAATTATCGCTATGGCAATCTCAGTCCCAACGGTGAATGGAATCCTTTAGAAGAACCTGACGCTCATTATCTTGCAGTGCAGATCCTGGATGAGCTTGAAAAGCATCCTACACATTGGCAACGACAAGCAGCTACAGCTGAAGTACTTGAAGCATGTGCGAACGTGATTCAGGATGACAAAACAGTAGAAAGGCTTGTGTTACTAGGTAATGACTTTGCGGAGCTTGATGAAGAGAGGTCACTTGTAGGTAATAGTCGTGATTTGATAACGACGGGCATCAATATGATTCAAGGGAAAGTAATTGAAGCTTTTATGATTCTTGCTAACAACTTACTTGAGAATGGCTACTCACTTCCTCCCATACTGGTCTCGGCTATACACCGTTTTGCGATTCAGGAACATCCTGCTTTACGAGCTTTGTTGCTCAGACATTTACCCTTTGTACAGTACAAATCATTTGAGTTAGGATGGGAAATATTCCATTTAACGATGCAAGATTCTCTAGGGTTGTGGCAATACGCCGAGCCATGTCTCTATCATGCTTATTCCTCTCATTTTAAAGTCATTGAACCTTTTTTAAAAGAGATTCGTCTTTCTGGAAGTGAAGAGGACTTTCAAACGTGGGGCCGTATTTCGGCATTATCAGCCCTTTCAGGACACATCAACTTTGAAGACTTAATCAGAGAGTTAAACAAGCTAGATTTATCTGAAGCCTGGTTAGGGGCGACTACTGTCTGGACAAATATTGATAATCTTCAACAACATCGAGAACAGTGTTTATCAGGCATTGAAAGGGGTTTGAATACACGAAAAGAGCATTCAATAGTAGTAGCACAACAAGTGGATCAGATTTTCAATGATAAAGAAGGTGTGATTTTGATACCTGAAACTATCGTTCAACTCTGCTTCTCTGCTTTTAAAAAAGATTGTAGTGAGACGGAAAAATATCATCGGCTTTTCAGCTTTGATGAATGGCTAAACGCTATTTCACAACAATTTCCGGACCAGGCATTAACTTCAACCGAAATTTATCTGGACTATGTCCGCTACAGCGGCCAATTAATGTATGATCATAACAGTAATTTAACTCAGCTAATGACACGTTTGTTTACCGAGGCAGAAGAAAGAGAAGAGTCGGATAATGGCACAATGTTACAGCGCGTTGTGGCCTTACAAGACAAGTTATTGTCGATAGGGGTTCAGGGTATAGACAAATGGTTAAAAGCAGCAGAGCGGCCATAGCGGCCTCAAACTAACTGCATTAAAGCTTTCAAGTTAGTGGGGTAGACCGGTGGGGCAGTTAGGGCGATACCCCTTTTGCCATCACTTTTTTCCTGTATACACCCAGAAAGTGGAGGCCGTGCTCAAACCCGCTTCAGCACTGGACTAAGCAGGTACTCTCAAAAATAGGTGTGGAGCATGGGGGCATACGAAAGTGGGGCGAGTGAGGGTTATATGCTTCCGCATACTGACTATGGCGATATTGGTACTTGGTAAAAATGCATGCTGAACGTCCGCTTTGTGCCAGAAGCGGACATTATCTACTCCATTGCAGAAAGGGCTTGTCGAAGACACTTCCCTTGCCCGACTTACAAAATGGGCGTATTGCGCCAATATCACTGCCTTATATTTACCTGCATAATGAATTTATATTTCATAAACAATGACTTATTAATGATAGAGCCGGCAAGAATTTTTATGAAAGATTTAGTTTTCGATATTTGTAAAGTACTCTTCCATATCTTCCATTTCAGTACTTACCATTTCAGTAACACCTGGTATTAAGGGAAATAAAGGATTTTCTTTGTCTTTTTCAAAGAAGAATTTTAGTAAGCCCTCACAAGATCTAATGTACTTATCGATATCACTAGACAGTAATTCGGACAGTACTTGGGAGGAAGAACTGGATTTACTATGAATAATCTCATTTCTTAATCCCTCTAGTTTTTTAAAATGACTCCAGAATGGCTTTTGTGTAGGAGATGCGCAGCGATAAATATCCGGGAGTATTTTGGAAACTTTTTCGGTAGTAGATACCCATCGTTCAATCCCTAGTTTGTCATAAACTTCAATAACTCCATTTTTGTTTGAGGATTTCTTATGTACATAATCATCTGGTATGGCTGAGTTACACATTGCCTCTATAGCTTTGTAGCTGAAAACTATTACTTTTTGAACTTCCTCTAAGTAATCATAAATTTCAACAACATCATTTTCAAAAAAATTTTTGCTTTTATCTTTTCCTATTTTTTGGATGATTGATTTCCTAAGTTCTTGTGACTTTTTAAGGGAATTATTAGCAATATGCATTGATAAGGATATTTCATTCGGCCTAGATAAGGAAATTTTTTTATTTCCCATTTTGGTATCTATAGATTCCTGCAATAATACACACTTATCTTGTTTCAAGTCTATACACATCAACGGTGTATTTGAACGAGTTATGAAGTTAATTTTTTGTTTATTATTGGATTCACAAGACCAATTTTCAATAGTGTGCGAAATTATATAATTTGATCCAACTTTGAGTACTCTTGGTTTTTTACTCACAACAGGTCCTCTTAAATATGATAATGAAATTTGGAACATCTTAGCATTAATGTTTTATATGCACTAAAATTTTATATAAATCAATGAGAAGAAATCAGAATCGTAAGAGGACGTGACATTTCAGTAGTGCTACGCGTTCAGGGAGGAGATAGGAATAAAATCCATTAGTAACTTGATGATTAAAAAAGGAATGTTAATAATGCCTTAGTTAGTTATTATACCTATTGCGGATTTCCGCTCCTCGCTGATAGCGGACATAAAGCCTGAAGGCAGGATAAGGTAGCTATAGTTCTACAAATCAGTTAGTCAGACTGATGTTGTCCGTTTTAAGTGTACGCATAAAGAATTGTTGCGCTGGTAATATTTGGAAGTGAGGCTGGTGGACAGCCTCAAAATGAGGACTTGTATTCCTTTCAACTAGTTACGAGTCATGGTAACGATTCAAGCCTGAGGCATGCTCCATATCGGGCTCATCTTCATACTATGGGCACGATAGTGAGTCAGGCGAGAGGCCGCTAGTACCCCCGATACTGAAATCAGAGTGTTATTAATCGAGTATTCCGTCGACACCATCCCTGGCGGGGCCAAAGTGACGGTGAATGGAAAAATCAACGACTTAAGTTCCAGTTAAGCGTTAGCAAAATGTGAGGTAATGCCGCTGCCTGGGGTTTTGCACTTTTTGGGTAAAACCTCATTCGGACGAAACCATTACCTCCTGAGGAACCAGCCAAATGATGGCTGAGCGTGCAAGCGTCAGCGAAATCTCGGACAGTCTCTAACGCTATAAAAAAGAATTCACGGAGGAGCACGACCGGTATCCTTAAAGTGAGGGTGGATGAAATAAACAACAGCTTACATGCTCTGTGCCTGGCCGAAGAACCGGGTAGTCTTCAAAAAGGGGGGCGGATTGAGCGTCAGGACGCTGGTGGTCACTGTGACCACTCGTAATAAAATCAGAGCGTTATTCATCAATTGACCTGACTGCACTCTCTTCATAAAGAGGTCAAAGTGACGGTCTCGGACAAATCAAAGACTTAGGCTGTGGCCGAATGTTTGCCCTTATTGGGAAGTCATTGCGACTGCCCTGGAGTTTTGTTCTGCAGGCACGGCTTTCACTTCTGGCCAATCAGCCGGGCAGATGATGGCCGATTATTGTGGCAGTGTCAGGGCAGGGAGTAATGAGCGGGTCCTCCCGGAGGGGTACCACGTCCACGAGGCGGCGGCCCCGCGGAAAACGGCTGATTTTTGCATTTTCATGGTGGCGGCGGCATGTCGCTTAAGTTATTGATAATTATGATTAATTCCCAAGATCACCTGTACACTTTTTTTTCAGGGGTGTCATTAGACCAGTTTGTAATCTTATGAAAATAAAGAATAAAATTGGTTTTCACCTGCCAGATTGAGCTGCCTGGTCAAATTTAAACCACTAGTTGTGCCTTTCACTGGTGCATTTTTGAGATCGCAGAGGAGATGGGATTTTATGACACCACCAAAAGTAGACAGATGAAGTCGAAGAAATAAGGGGGGCAGCGCCTTTGGGCTGCTCTGGACGCATAGTTTCAGGTGAAGCCTTGAAGAGAGCAGGTCAGTGTCGAATCAGCACTGTGTTCAAACAAAAGTTACTGTAACGCTCTCGGCGCTTCTGGTTATGTTCAGCCATTTAAACGAAATAGTTCTTAGTCCATCAGCTGTTCGGTGAGTGCCCTGCGTATCAGTCAATACCAGCTTCTGACTGTGCCGGACGCTGTCCGGGCAATCTATCGTAAGTCTGAGCTGGTTGTTATAGATTTTACATGTTGGAGTAGCAATAGCTCCTGCAAAACTTATTCTCCCGCTTGCTGACGCTGCGTCAGCATTATCGCTCCTAGCAAAGGAATCTACTGCAAAGCGCAACAGGGTCGAAAAGAGTGCAATTCCGAATGTCTTTTTAAATGTTTATCTCCCGTCAACGTCATTGTAATTATCGGCGAATAGGAGATGAACTTAAATTACTTTAATGTCTAATGACTGGTCTATGACTTCGTACAATCCTTTCTCTTTCTAATTCACATTTTTTTCTCCATCAGAGGAACCATTTTAGTGAGTGCTCCGAACACACATCGCATCCGGCAAACGCTGCGGATGACTACAAATAAAGCGTTATAAGGAGGGTAGCGAGCATCCAGATGGCACAACAGCACGTCAGCATCGCGATCCACACCAGTGATCGCAGCTCATTTCGAGATTTTTTTTCACTACTGTAATTAGGGTTTTTCAATACATTAGTAGTTCTCATTTCAATTTCCTGATCTTATTAATGAATCCATGTATTTTTGCTTTTTAAGTGAAATTAATAAATAAGATCTCATCACCCTCTTCGTAGGAAAATGATTACATACTTCGACAAAAATGTTTATCGTGAGCTGATCATGGGGGCTACTGGCATGAAGTTATGCGTTAATTTTTTGCCCGCATCGGGGGAGGTGGGCTTGTAGTATAAGGACTACAATTGCAAAAAAGTCAGCGCGCTTTCTGATTGTTCATACTGATACGAGTTGTTAAATTATTTTAAACCTGCTGTCTGAAATTGGGGTAACCATGGCAAACATACTGATAATTGACGATCATCCGGTTGCCCGTCTTGCGGTGCGTATGCTGCTTGAAAAAGACGGACACACCATCATTGCTGAAGCAGGCGAAGGGTTCGAGGCTATGAAGCTGGTCAGGCAACTTGAACCGGACATGATAACTGTGGATCTCGATATTCCGGGACTAGGCGGTGTAGAACTCATTGAAAAGCTCAGAATCAGTGGTTACTGCGGAGGAATACTCGTTCTGACAGCCCGTGATGATGAACACTATCTCAGCCGTTGTAAGGCAACCGGCGCAGATGGTTTCGTCGGGAAAAAAAATAATCTGGAAGAACTGGGCGATGCTGCGCGCGCGGTATTGCGCGGCTACGGTTATTTTCCATTAAACCGAGGAGAATCTAACCGGTCTCAGTCTCTTTCTCAGGAAACGCAGATTGTCAGGTCGCTTTCGAACCGGGAAGTGCAGGTTCTGCAGTATCTTGCAAGAGGTGAAAAAGTCATTGATATCGCAGCCAAGATGCACATCAGCAACAAAACCGTCAGCACTTATAAAACCCGCATTCTTACTAAACTTAACCTGGTCAATCAGGTTGAACTCATCGACTTTGCGCGCCGAAACAACCTGGACTGAAATTTGAAATTTTTCCTCATTATTTTATGGGCTTCGATCGCCTTACTGCCTTCGGTCGCTGCGGCTAATCTTTCACCACAGCCATTGCAAATTCTGAGCCGGGAGCAATACGATCCCCGCTCGTTTTCTATCACTGACGAGGACTGGCGATGGCTGGGGCAGAAAAGAGAACTGAAAGTTGCTGTCTGGCAGCCTGAAATACCGCCCATCAGTATGTTTACTCAGGACGGGAAATTTGAGGGTATTGCCTCAGATTATTTGATGCTCACCGCGAGCTACCTTGGTGTGCGAGTGAAGGTCATCAGCTACCCCTCTCAGGATGCCGCCTATAAAGCAATGAGCCATCATGAGGTTGACCTGATGCTTGATGCTTCAGGAAAAAGATGGCCCTTCGATGGTGATTTCATCTATTCAAATCGGTTTGTCAGCGATCACCCGGTACTGGTTCATCCGAAACTCGCAACCGGTGAAAATTTCACCTATCAGCCTGGTATGCGTCTGGCAATAGCCCGATGGTATGTGGATGACGACTGGATAAGTAATAATTTCCCCGGCGCGCGCATCGTGCATTTTGATACGGATGAAGAAGCACTGGCATCCGTAGCCTTTAAAAAGAATGATTTTTTTATCGGTAACCTCGTCACTACGTCTTATCTACTGGAGCGTAACTATCCCAACCATCTGGAATATCAGACCGTCTATCCCGAACGGGATACGGGAACCCGCTTCATTGTGTCGCGCTATGATAAAATTCTTTTAAGGACATTGAACGCCGCGTTGAACGCAATCCCCTCTGCGCAGTCGCAAATTATTATGCAGCAGTGGAGTGAAGAGGCAGATATATGGCGTTTACGTAAACACATTGACCTGAACGAACAGGAGCGAAAATGGATCCAGCGCCATCCTCAGGTCAGAGTATCAGTGAATGCCTTCTATGCCCCTTTCACGATGACCGACGCCGGCGATAACTTTTACGGCGTGACGGCTGACATATTAAAACTGATCAGCCAGAGAACCGGAATTGAGTTTATCCCCGTTGCGGCCAGGTCGCTCGAAGCCATGCAGACGCAGCTTGACCGTGGGGAAACCCTCTTTATCGGGGCGCTCAGTTACAGCGAAGATCGTAACGACAGGCTTCTGTTTTCACGCCCCTATTTTAAATCTCCGTTTGTTGAAATCATTCGAGCAAACAGGGATATGCCGGATGATAAATCAGGCCTTCGTATTGCACTGGTAAAGGGTAATCCGCTGTTTTCTGTAATACAGGCACGTCATCCCGGCATTAAGTTCGTGGAAACCCCTAATGCCAGTGTTGCCATGCAGGACGTGGTTGAAGATAAAGCGGATATTGCGATCCATAATCTGTTTGGCGCCAGCTACATGATCAATCGGTATTTCGGGGGGCAGTTAAAAATTGCGGGGAGTTTTGATGCAGCCGATGGTCAGATAGGCTTTGCAGTTAACCGTACTCAGCCGGAGCTGCTGGGTATACTCAACAAGGCGCTGGAGAATATTTCACCCTCAGACATAAACGACATCATAAAAAAATGGCAGACCCGCCCGGACGTACGCCTGAATACATGGGAGCTTTACCGTAAGCAGTTCTGGCTCGTTATTGGGGTGGCTACCATCATTCTGCTGACTTCTCTGATATGGATTTTCTATATGCGAAGGGAAATAGTGGCCAGAAAAAAAGCGCAGAGCCGCCTGCATAGTCAGCTGAAATTTAACGAAACCCTGATCGGTACCCTGCCTTTACCCGTTTACGTCACTGATCTGGGGGGCAACCTGCGCTTGTGTAATAAATCGCTCAGTGATTTTTTTGGTCAGCCAGAACATGCGTTTACCGGGCAGACATTAAATCAGTACATTCACCCTCTTCATTCACTCTGGAGCAACGTCACCCGTCAGGTCAGCGAATCGGGAGATGCATTTCAGCCGCTTATCAGCCATGAACGTATCTATGACGGCGAAAGGTTCAGAAACATACTGCACTACGCCGTGACTTTTACAGATGGTTCCGGGATGCCGGACGGCTTTATCTGCACTTGGCTGGATATGACTGAACAGGAAGAGCTCAACCGTGAACTGTTTGAGGCGCGCGAACGGGCAGAGCAGGCTAACCGTGCAAAAAGCACTTTTCTTGCCACAATGAGCCATGAAATCAGAACGCCGGTGAGTGCCATTATTGGTCTGCTTGAGCTGGTAGTGAAAACCAGCCAGTCTGAGAGTGATAAAAATGATACGGTGAAAGTAGCATGGGAGTCCGCCAGAAGCCTGATGGGTCTGATTGGCGACATTCTTGACATGGCCCGCATCGAATCCGGGAGGTTGGAGCTGACTCCAGAGTGGGTCAGAACCGCGGACCTCCTCCCACCGATCGTTCGTGTGTTTGAAGGCCTTGCGAGGCAGAAAAGTCTTCAACTCAGAAGCTCACTGCCTGCGCAATTGCCTTATGAAGTCTTCATCGATCCGCTCCGCTTCCGGCAGGTGCTGTCAAACCTGGTCAGTAACGCTATCAAATTTACAGACAGGGGGTATATTGATGTTGATTTGCATGTTGTCCACGCCGGATATGACGGTGATGCAACCCTCACCATCAGCGTTCGCGATACGGGCAAAGGATTATCGCCTGAGGAGCAGGAGGATATCTTTTCACCCTGGGTTCAGGCGCGTGCCGGACGCATTCAAAGTGGCTCAGGACTGGGGTTGGCCATCTGTTCACAGCTTGTCGACATGATGGGCGGAAATATCCAGATGCAGAGTCAGCTGGAACGGGGGACAACGGTCACCTTCACCGTGCCGGCAGCTATCCGCATGGCGCGCAGCGAGCCGGAAACTATTGCTGCGCAGGATCTCCCGGACAGACACCGAAGGCTCCGCATACTTGCCGTTGATGACCATCCTGCAAACCGTCTGCTGCTCAGACATCAGCTCAGTCATCTGGGGCATGATGTTACGGTGGCTAGTGACGGTGAAGAGGGCTGGAAATGCTGGCAAAAGGATGAGTATGACGTCGTGATTACTGACTGTACTATGCCGGGCATGGATGGTCTTGAACTGACACGATTGATCAGGCAGCACCAAAACCGGAATACCATTGTTCTCGGTCTGACGGCAAATGCGTGGCCGGAGGAGCGTGCCCGCTGTATCGCCTCCGGTATGGACGACTGCCTGTTCAAGCCACTGCAACTGCCCCAGCTGCAGATGATTCTCGATGACGCCTCTGAAAGCCTCCAAAAGATTGACGATATAGATAAAGACGCTACAGCTACTGCTGAACCTGAACCCGCTCTCCATCATCTGCTCAACATAAATGATTTATACACGCTCACGCACAACGACAGGTCCATGTTACACGAGCTGCTGTCAGTCACGCTCACAAGCAATCGGGAAGATCTGGCGCTGGCAGAAGATTTATTCGAACTTGAGGACTGGCCCGAACTGGCAAAGTGCATGCACCGTATCTCCGGGGCGGCACAAATCATCGGGGCCGTCCGCGCAGAGGGTGACTGCCGTTTGATGGAAAAAAGCTGTCTGCTGAGTGATGCCGTCGATGCAGATATCAATCTGCACTGGGAGGCCGTTCAAGCGTCCGTATGGGAGCTTAACCGGAGCATAGAAGCATGGTTAAACGCCCCGGATAAAGCGTTACACTGAGGCGGTTTTTGCTTTCCGGACCGGAGCCTGTCTCAGCGTGAGTAGCTTTTTACATACTCGGACTGCCATGAGACCTCCGGCCTTTATCTGTAGTCATTTGCTGATAACTCAGGTAATTAGCATCAGTGATTACCCGCAAAGACAGTCCCTCCTGACATGAAACAATAATGGCCTTGCGTTAGCGTAGGCATAGGACTACATGGCGCAGATTAATCTTACAAGGTATTAGATATTCCCTACATCAGCCCACCCGGTATCCGATATTTTCTCATTTCCTACCGCATTACTATTTATCTCATCAGACAGAGACCTCAAACAAAAAATGCCGAGCTCAGACTGTCTGCAAATGGAATGAGTTAGTGCTGCCTGCCATCAGACATCGTTTTCTCTTCCTGATGATAATTTAATTACGGGAATATCTAAGTGAATAAAAAATTAAAAACGACTTACGCTGCGTCAACAGGCACCATTAACTTTAATGGTGAACTCACGGCCACCACCTGTGACGTTTCCGTTAACGGTTCAGGTCCAAGCGCTACGGTAAGACTGCCGACCCTGAGTGTGGCAGATCTAGCAACACCGGGGGTACCCGGCGGCACCACCAAATTCAACATGGCGCTCAGCAACTGCGCCGGAACGCTGACCACGG
>NZ_SDFT01000093.1:0-21750 GCF_004916815.1 Pantoea sp. R102 | reverse complement strand
CTCCAGCTGCGCGTTAAGGCGCGCCATTTCAATACGCCGGATGTTGCTCGCCTGGCGCAGCTGCTCATGCACCTGCTTCAGCCGCTGCTGCAGCAGTGCATCGCGGTCGCGCGCGGTCAGCACCTCGTTGTCTTCACGCAGCTCCACCAGCCAGCCGTAGGCATTGCCGCCACTGCGTCGCTGTAGCACCAGCACTTCTGCCGGGCGTCGGGTTTGCGCTTCGCCCTGACTGACGATGACGCGGAAATCCGGCGCGGCAAAATCGCGGTTGCCGGTTTTCACTACGTAGCGCCAGCGATCGCCCTGCTGCTGGCGATCCAGCGTTTCACCCAGCACCATCAGCGGTGCCCCCTGCGGCGGCTGGAACTGATACTGATCGACCGGCTGCGGCCAGAACGCCCTGACGCCCTGCCAGCCCAGCAGGCCGATTAATAAGGTAAATGCCAGCAGGCAGACGGCGACCGCACCGGCAGTCAGCCAGCGCCAGCGATCGTTTTGACGCAGCGCGCTCATGCCTGCCCCTCATGCTGACTGTAGCGCTGGCGCAGCCGCTGACGAATCAGTTCCGCCACGGTGTTGATCGCCAGCGTGAATATCAGCAGCAGCAACGCACTGAGAAACAGGATGCGATAATGGGCGCTGCCCGCCGCGGCTTCCGGCATTTCAATAGCGATATTGGCCGACAGCGCGCGCAGCCCGGCAAACAGTCCGCCTTCGCTCACCGGCGTGTTGCCGGTGGCCATCAGTACGATCATGGTTTCGCCCACCGCACGGCCAAAGCCGATCATCAATGCAGCAAAAATACCTGCCGACGCGCCCGGCAGCACCACGCGCGTCAGGGTTTGCCACGGTGTCGCGCCCAGCGCCAGCGAGCCCTGCCCCAGTGCCACCGGCACGCTAAACAACGCATCTTCCGCCAGGGTAAAGATCAGCGGCACCAGCGCGAAGCCCATCGCCAGCGCCGCCACCAGCAGGTTACGCTGTTCATAGTGCGCCAGCTGTTCGCCCATCTGTGGCCACCACAGTGTCGGCAGCCACAGCGTCAGTAACGTCACCAGTAACAGCAGCGGCATCAGCAGCAGCACTTCAAAACCGGGCCGCCGCCAGCGCGCCGGCAAACGCGGACTGAGCACGCCGCACACCAGCAGCGTGGCGGCCAGCACCAGCGGCAGCAGCATCACGCCAGGCAGCGCGCGGCTGATGTGCGGCGCCAGCCACACGCCAGCGATCAGGCCAATCACCACGCTCGGCAGCGCGCCCATCATTTCAATGCCCGGCTTGACCCAGCGGCGCAGGCCCGGCGACATAAACCATGCGGTATACATTGCCGCCGCCAGCGCCAGCGGCGTGGCAAACAGCAGCGCCAGCGACGCTGCTTTCAGCGTGCCGATCACCAGCGGCATCAGGCTGAATTTGGCCTGATAGCTGTCGCCGGCGGCGGTGGACTGCCATACCCAGTCCGGCTGCGGATAGTTTTCATACCAGATTTTCTGCCACAGATTGCGCCAGCTGAAATCGGGCCACGGATTATCCAGCGCGAATTGCTGCCACTGTCCGGCACGTTCGACGATCAGGCTATCGCCGCGCGGAGACAACGCCAGTGCGCTGATGCCCGCGGCCAGCTGGCGCGTGACAATCGGGCCCGCCTGCTTGCTGGCGAACAGGCGCACCACGCCCTGCGCGTCAAAGCTGGCAAAAACGCGCCGCTGCGCCTCAGGCACGATGCCGAGCACACCCGCGCTGTGCGTGAAGGTGTGAATCTGCTGCAGCCGTGGCCCGTGGTCACCGGTGATGGCAAACCATTGCTGAATGCCACGCGCATCCTGAATCAGTAAGCTGCGCCCGCCCGCCAGCAGTTGCAGGCTGCGCGGTTGCTGAGTCAGCGTCTGGGTTTCCCGCAGCTGCGCGCCCTGCGACGTAATCTGCCACACCCGCAATAGCCGTCCGGTACTGGTGTACAGCAGCGTGCCGTCCGGCGACAACCGCATCAGGTCGGCCTGCTCACCGGGCAATACAATCTGGTCGACGCGTTTCTGGCCGGCAAAGGTCAGCAGGCTGATACCGGCCGGCGTTTGCGCGGCGATGCGCCACTGGTGATCGCCCGGCACTGCCAGCGCCATCTGGCTGACCGCGCCCTGCGGCAGATGCAGCGGCCGATCGCCCAGCGGGAAATACCATTCACCGTGCTGGCCGTGGATGAGCGGTTGCATCAGCAACAGATCGCCCTGCATATTGAGCAATACGCTGTTGCCGTCGCTGCTGGTCACTGCCGCCTGCGGCTGGCCGTTCAGCGCCAGCGCGTCGCCTGCTGGCTGGCCGTCGAGCGGAATAAAGCGCGCTTCGTTGCGGCTGATGCGCCAGCCGAGCTGGCCTTCACTGCCCAGCGCCAGCGCCGGGGCTTTGTCCCACAGCTGCTGACTGAGCGTCGGCTGCATGCCCGGCGCGCTGAACAGCGGCATCACCACCCAGATCAGCCAGAAGAACAGCAGCAGCATCAGCAGTAAAATTCCCACACCGCAGGCCGTGACGATGCGGCGCACGAACTGATCGATGGCGCGTCGACGACGGTCACTAAAGTGGACAGGAATACGATTTATGCTCATGCAGGCCAGAGTTACCCTTGAAGTTATGCCGCTATGTTGCCCGTAGCTGATTGATAAGACAACTGTTGAGGTTGGACAAGGCTGCCATACTCTCGCCATAATGGTGGAGGACACTGAGCGGAACCGCAATTTTGCGTTTATTCCGCCGGACATTCCGTCCAGCAACAGCATCACGGAGTCAGAATGGGTCAGGAAAAGCTGTATATAGAAAAAGAACTAAGCTGGTTAACCTTCAACGAACGCGTGCTGCAGGAAGCCGCTGATAAAAGCAATCCGCTCATTGAGCGCATGCGTTTTCTCGGCATCTATTCCAACAACCTGGAAGAGTTTTACAAAGTGCGCTTTGCCGATCTCAAGCGCCGCATTCTGATTGGCGAAGAACAGGGGACGCCCACCACCCTGCGCCATTTGCTGAAAAAGATTCAGTTGCGGGTACAGAAATCGGATCAGGAGTTCGATGCGCTGTATAACGATCTGCTGCTGGAGATGGCGCGCAACCAGATTTTCCTGATCAACGAGCGCCAGCTGTCACCCAATCAGCAGGAGTGGCTGCGCTACTACTTCAAGCATCAGCTGCGCCAGCACGTCACGCCCATTCTGATCAACCACGACACCGACCTGATTGAGTTCCTGAAAGACGACTACACCTATCTGGCGGTGGAGATTATCCGCGGCGAAGAAATCCGTTACGCCCTGCTGGAGATCCCGTCCGATAAAGTGCCGCGCTTTGTGAATCTGCCGGCAGAATCGCCGCGCCGTCGCAAGCCCATGATTCTGCTGGATAACATTCTGCGCTACTGCCTTGATGAGATTTTTAAAGGCTTCTTTGATTACGACGCGCTGAACGCCTACTCAATGAAAATGACGCGCGACGCCGAGTACGACCTGGTCACGGAGATGGAATCCAGCCTGCTGGAGCTGATGTCCTCCAGCCTGAAACAGCGCCTGACCGCTGAGCCGGTGCGCTTTGTCTATCAGCGCGATATGCCCGATGCGATGGTGGAAATGCTGCGCCATAAGCTGTCGATCTCCAGCTACGACTCGATTGTGCCGGGCGGCCGTTATCATAACTTCAAAGATTTCATCGGCTTCCCGAACGTGGGCAAAGCCAACCTGGAAAATCGCCCGCTGCCGCAGATTCGTCATATCGGTTTTGATGGCTTCCGCAACGGCTTTGATGCCATCCGCAACCGCGATGTGCTGCTTTACTATCCGTACCACACCTTTGAGCACGTGCTGGAGCTGCTGCGTCAGGCGTCATTCGACCCGAACGTGCTGGCCATCAAGATCAACATTTACCGCGTGGCCAAGAATTCGCGCATTATGGATGCGATGATCCACGCCGCCTACAACGGTAAAAAGGTCACGGTGGTGGTCGAGCTACAGGCGCGCTTTGATGAAGAAGCCAACATTCGCTGGGCGAAGCGGCTGACCGAAGCGGGCGTGCATGTGATCTTCTCAGCGCCCGGCCTGAAGATTCACGCCAAGCTGTTCCTGATCTCCCGCCGCGAGGGTGAGGAAGTGGTGCGTTACGCCCACATCGGTACCGGCAACTTCAACGAAAAAACCGCGCGTATTTACACTGACTATTCGCTGCTGACCGCCGACGCGCGCATCACCAACGAAGTCCGGCGCGTATTTAACTTTATCGAAAACCCGTATCGCCCGGTAACGTTCGAACACCTGATGGTGTCGCCGCAAAACTCGCGCGCCATGCTGTATCAGCTGATTGATAACGAGATTGCCAACGCGCAGCAGGGCAACCCTTCCGGCATTACGCTGAAAATCAACAACCTGGTGGACAATGGTCTGGTGGATCGGCTGTATGCCGCCTCATCGGCTGGCGTGAAGATCAACCTGCTGGTGCGCGGCATGTGCTCGCTGATCCCCGATTTGCCGGGCATCAGTGAAAATATTCGCATCACCAGTATCGTTGACCGCTACCTTGAGCACGACCGCGTCTATATTTTTGAAAGCGGCGGCGATAAAAAAGTATTCCTGTCGTCGGCGGACTGGATGACGCGCAACATCGATTATCGTATCGAAGTGGCGGTGTCGGTGCTCGATCCGCGCCTGAAACAGCGCATACTGGATATCATTGCCATTCTGTTAAGTGATACGGTAAAAGCCCGCATCGTAGACAAAGAATTGAGTAACCGTTATGTTCCGCGCGGCAATCGCAAGAAGGTGCGCTCGCAGCTGGCGATTTACGATTACATCAAGAAACTGGAACAACCCGAATAACGCCTATGCCAATCTCCCATAAAAGTACGCCGAAACCGCAGGAATTCGCCGCCATCGATCTCGGCTCGAACAGCTTCCACATGGTGATTGCCCGTGTGGTGGATGGCGCCATGCAGGTGCTGGGACGCCTGAAACAGCGCGTGCACCTCGCCGACGGGCTGGATGCGCAAAATCGCCTGAGCGAAGAGGCGATGGAGCGCGGGCTGAGCTGCCTGGCGCTGTTTGCCGAGCGCCTGCAGGGGTTCAGCGCCGCCAACGTCACCATCGTCGGTACGCACACGCTGCGCATCGCCTCCAACGCGGAAGAGTTTCTGCAGCGCGCTGCGGAGGTCATCCCTTATCCGATCGAGGTGATTTCCGGCAATGAAGAGGCGCGCCTGATCTTTATGGGCGTTGAGCACACGCAGCCGGAGAAAGGCCGCAAGCTGGTGATTGATATCGGCGGCGGTTCGACCGAGCTGGTGATCGGCGAAGATTTTGAGCCGCAGCTGGTGGAGAGTCGCCGCATGGGCTGCGTCAGCTTCGCCAACCTCTACTTCCCGAAAGGCGAGATTAGCCAGGACAATTTCCGTCGCGCCCGGCTGGCCGCCGCGCAAAAGCTGGAAACGCTGGCGTGGCAGTACCGTCTGCAGGGCTGGCAGTATGCGCTGGGCGCGTCCGGCAGTATCAAAGCGGCCTGTGAAGTGCTGCTGGCGATGGGCGAGAAAGAGAAGCGCGTGACGCCGGAAAACCTCGACATGCTGGTGAGCGAAGTGCTGAAGCACAAATCCTTTGCTGCCCTGAGCCTGCCGGGGCTGTCGGATGAGCGCAAGGCAGTGTTTGTGCCGGGGCTGGCGATTCTGTGTGGCGTGTTTGACGCGCTGGCCATTCGCGAGCTGCGACTGTCGGATGGCGCGCTGCGTGAAGGCGTGCTGTATGAGATGGAGGGCCGCTTCCGTCATCAGGATATCCGCAGCCGTACCGCGCAGAGCCTGGCAAATCATTACGCCATCGACAGCGACCAGGCACGCCGCGTGCTGGAAACCACCGAACAGCTGTACAGCCAGTGGCTGGAGCAGAACCCGAAGCTGGCTAATCCCCAGCTGACGGCGCTGATGAAGTGGGCAGCGCTGCTGCACGAAGTCGGGCTGACCATCAACCACAGCGGTATGCAGCGCCATTCGGCCTACATCCTGCAGAACTCCAATATGCCGGGCTTTAATCAGGATCAACAGATGCTGCTGGCCACGCTGGTACGCTTCCACCGTAAAGCGGTGAAGCAGGATGAGATGCCACGTTTCACCTTGTTTAAAAAGAAACAGTTCCTGCCGATGATCTTCCTGCTGCGGCTCGGCACCCTGCTGAACAATCAGCGTCAGGCCACCACGCGCCCCGACACGCTGAAGCTGAGCACCGACGATGGTCACTGGACGCTGACCTTCCCGGCCGGTTTCCTCAGCCAGAACACGCTGGTTCAGCTGGATCTGGAGCGGGAGCAGGCTTACTGGAATGACGTCACCGGCTGGAAACTGATGCTGGAAGAGGAGTAACGCGGGCTTCAGGCCCGCAATAGCACTATGACAACACGCCCCGATAACTATTTTGCGGAGAAATACGGCCTGACGCCGCCCCACTCCGAAGTGCTGGCCGCGCTGCCAAAACTGGCAGTGGGTAACGCGCTGGACCTCGGCTGCGGCCAGGGCCGCAACAGCCTGCTGCTTAATCAGCACGGTTTTACTGTTACCGCCTGGGACAACAATCCGCAGAGTCTGGAACGCCTTAACAGCATCATCGCGGAAGAGCAGCTGCAGCAGATACATACCGAACAGTGCGACCTGAATCAGGTGCGTTTCAACGGTGATTACCAGTTTGTGTTTTCTACCGTGGTGATGATGTTCCTGCAGCCGGCGACCATTCCGCAGCTGATCGCCGATATGCAGGCCAGCACGCGCAAGTACGGTTACAACCTGATTGTGGCGGCGATGAGCACCGACGATTATCCCAACACGCAAAACTTTCCGTTTACCTTTAAATCGGGCGAGCTGAGCCATTATTACCGTAACTGGCACATCGTGAAGTACAACGAAGAGGTCGGTGAACTGCATCGCCGCGATGAACACGGTCAGCGCATTAAGTATCGCTTCGCTACCCTGCTGGCGCAGAAAGCCAGCTACTGATGTCTGGCAACAAGATGGTCCGGTCGCCATCAATGGCGACCCTACAACGGATTAGTGCGGTTGGTGAAAGTATGCGGCTTTCGGTCGCCATCAATGGCGTGATGCCGTTCGGTGACGAAAACGCAAGCCGCACCCTATCGTAGCGGCGCGATTCATCGCGCAATAAATTGCGCCGCGACGAAAAGTGCCTCGTTTTTGAACCAATTCAAAGGATAACTGGCATGAGTCACATCATGCGGGTTTTGGTCGTCATCAATGGCGCCCCTGCAGAGTCGATGACGCACGCTTCGCCCGGCGGCTGATATCGATCAAAGCAACCTTAACCTTTTCTGCTCATTTTTCACGCAGCGGTTGACCTCCCGGTCGGGTTGTGACTAAATGTTGCCACCGCCCAGCCGGGCTTTGACAGGAACCACCCCGCGTGAATAGCGCCATCTCTGCACGAAGACGTCCCAAAACCGGTACCATGACCCGCATTGTTTTGCTGATCAGTTTCTTTATTTTGGTTGGCCGTCTGATTTTCATTATTCCCGGTGCCATCGAGCATCATCAGCAAAAGAAAGCCGCACCTGAACCGGTCACACTGAGCACCAGCGAGACGCGCTAAGGAATTTGCGGGTCATCGTCGCTCTGCCATCACATTGTCCGCCGCGGCAATGCTGCTTGTTACGCCCACTTTACCCGCAACGCGCTACACTTTGACCTGACTTTACAGACACAAAGGACGCGTTATGTCTGCTTCGCACGCACAACAACTATCAGAAACCCGCCAGCGAATTCTGCACCTTCTGCTCAGCGAGCACGATTTAGTCGATGTGCTGCTGGATAAATCCGTCGACCTCAATGCCGCCGAACTGCGCAAAATCACCGGCTGGCGTCAGCAGCTGGAGCATGAACTGCCGCAGCTGCACGCCGCCGACCTCGCGGACATTCTCGAAGCGCTGCCGGAAGAGGAGCGTCTGGCACTGTGGCGGCTGGTGCCCTACGAGCAGCGCGGTCGCGTGCTGGTGGAGGCCTCCGAAACCGTATGGGCCAGCCTGACGGAAGAGATGACCGACCGCGAAATCCTGCGTGCCATCGAGCCGCTGGATATTGACGATCAGGTCTATCTGGCGCGTTATCTGCCACGCGATCTCACCGGCCGCCTGCTCACCACACTCGACCCCAGCCTGCGCGCCCGGCTGCTGGACGTGATTGAGCTGGATCGCGATCGCGTCGGCCAGGTGATGGACTTCAATATCCTGACCGTGCGCTCAGACGTGACGCTGGCGACGGTGCAACGCTTTCTGCGCAAGCGCAAAAGCATGCCGGACGGCACCGATAAAATCTTTATCACCGACGAACACAATCAGTTACTGGGTGAACTGGCGCTGACCGATATCCTGCTCAACAAACCTAAAACGCTGGTGGCTGAGGTGATGAACGCGCGTCCCACCACTTTCCAGCTGGATGACAAAGCGGAAGAGGCCGCCAGCGCCTTTGAACGCTATAACCTGATCTCTGCTGCGGTGACCGATGCCAAAGGCAAGCTGATTGGCCGTATCACCGTGGAAGATGTCATTGACCTGGTGAACGAAGAGAACGAAAGCAACATCCGTAAGATGGGCGGCATCAGCCAGGGCGAGGACGTGTTTGCACCGGTGCGCAAAGCGGTAAGAAAGCGCTGGACCTGGCTGGCCGTTAACCTGTGTACGGCGTTTATCGCCTCGCGCGTCATTGGTCTGTTTGAGGACACCATTTCGCAGCTGGTGGCGCTGGCCACGCTGATGCCGATTGTCGCCGGCATTGGCGGTAACACCGGCAATCAGACCATCACCATGATCGTGCGCGCGCTGGCGCTGCATCAGGTTGAACCCGGCAACTTTTCGTTTCTGATTGCGCGCGAACTGGGCGTGGCGCTGCTTAACGGCCTGTTCTGGGGCGGCATCATGGGCGGCGTGACCTGGCTGATGTACGACAACCTGCAACTGGGCGGCGTGATGATGCTGGCGATGGTGCTGAATCTGCTGCTGGCGGCGCTGATGGGCGTGCTGATTCCGCTGATTATGACCAAACTCAAACGCGACCCGGCTGTCGGCTCCAGCGTGCTGATCACTGCCATCACCGATACCGGCGGCTTCTTTATCTTCCTCGGTCTGGCCACGCTGTTTCTGCTGCACGGCCACTAAAGCGCAGCTACAATCAGCGTTGATCCCTAATCAGCTGGAGAGCAGTGATGTTTAACGTGGATGATTTTGTGCAGGCGAAAACCGGTGGTCCAAAAATGCAGGTGCTGCGCGTTGCGGGCGATACGCTGTGGTGCGCACGCGTTGACGATCCGATCAAAAAAGAGATCGAGGTGAAGGCCGACAGCGTCAATCTCTATCATGAAGACGGGGATTTCGGCGTCTGTTAACGGCTGCGAGCCCGCGCCGCCCGCGAACCGATGCTGTCGCGGCGCGGCGCTGTTTCAGGGCTTATCCTTCTGTAAATTATCCTGCCCCACCCCGCCGATAAACGGCAGCCGCAGACGCAGCGGGGTGAAATCCAGCCCCAGATTCAGTCCCAGCAGATTCACCTCCACGCCCTCTTCCGCACCCAGCGTGACGCCCAGCACGCCGAGCAGCGACAGCTGCACGCCGCGCCCGGATGGCGGCAGGCCAAGCGGATGCAGCAGCGAACGGAAATCCTTACCGATGGCATTGGCGGGCAAATCGAGCTTCAGCGCCGGCACTTCACGGCCAATGTGAGCGAGGAAGGTGTTGCTGTTGGGGCCCGGCCACGCATGATAGGTGTTGGGCCACGGATAGGATTGAATCGCCGCTTCAATCTGCGGGATCATCGCCTGCGCAGCCGCACCGCGATGTGACACCAGCAAACGCGGACGCGCACCGTACCAGTAGCCGTCCGGCAGATTGCTGTTGCGCCGCACTTTATCGCCGCTGCCCCAGCTGATCACCTCATAGCGGTTGTAGCGGGTTTCTCCGGCGCGCTTAAAGATAATCCACGGATGTACGGCCACCGCACCTTTCCAGCCGTAGGTCGGCGCAGCATACACCTGCACAATCGCCTCACTGGCGAAGCGCTGCGGATCCGGTGCCAGCCCGGCCGAATCACGGCGCGCCGTCGCCCAGCCACCGCGTTCGGTGGTGAACTCACCGCTGCGCGTCGCCTGCGCCAGGCTGGCCGCCAGCGACAGTAACACCACACAGAGAAAAGAGAGTAAAACAGCTTTAACAGGCAACATGCATGGACATCCCGGTGGTGAAAAAACGCTCCCGCCATGATGCGCCGAAACGGCAACGTCTGTATTCACCAACTATGCGGTGGACAAAAAATGCGTTGCGGTGCCCGGTCAGCTGATTTTTCCTTAGTCAGGCAGGGCGATACCGCTGATATCGGCGCATATTGCCAGCAACTGCTGCTGCAGCCGTGGATTGCGCGCCTGCGGATTAGCCGCCAGCGCCTGACGGTGATAAAAATACTCTCCGCTGACCCGCGCCTCATCGGCGGTGGCTAACCACACCTGGGTACGATGCGCCTGATCAAGATCGTCGGGTGCCCCGGCACCGCCCATTTTGGTCGGCACCCAGCCAGGCTCCAGCGCGTTGCTGTATACCTGCGGCCAGCGCCGGGCGATGGCAAACGCCAGTATGGCATCATGCAGTTTACTCTCAGCATAAGCCTGCGAAGCGTGCCAGCGCCGCCGCTGCCACAAAATATCATCCAGGTTAGCTTCGGCATGATGATGCATGCCGGAGCTGAGGTAAATCAGCCGCTGCGGCCGTTCAATCAGCGCCGTAAGAATATAGGGTGCCAGCGTGTTGATGGCGAACAGATGCGGCAGGCCATCTGCGGTTAACTGATAAGGCTCGCGATAGCCAACCGCCACGTTGTGGATCACCGCATCAAATCTGCCGAGCGCATTAACCTGCTGCGCCACACTGCGGGCGCCGGCGATGGTTATCACGTCGCCGCTGACCACGGCTTCAGCCTGCGGTAGCGCCTCCTGCGCGGCGCGGGCACGCGTGGCGTTGCGTCCGTGCAGCACCACCTGATGGCCCTGCTCAACCAGCAGTTCAGCCGCCATCAGTCCGAGGCCGGTGGATGAACCGGAAATAAAAATACGTGACATGGAAAACTCCTTAAGCGTGAAGTGAAGCGGCGCGCGATGTCAGCGCCAGCAGCGCCCCGAGCAGTGCACAGGCCGCACCAAACAGATAGACGGCGGCATAGCTGAAGTGGCTGGCGATGGCACCGGCAATCGGTCCGGAAATACCATAAGCGATGTCGAGAAAAGCAACGAAGGCGCCCATGGCGCTGCCGCGACTGGCCGGCGGCACGCGTTTCAGCGCTTCCACGCCGAGGGCGGGAAAGATCAGCGCACAGCCAAGACCGGTAATCAGCGCGCCGGTGAGCGCCAGCGTTTCGTCAGGCGCAAACCACAGCAGCATCTGCCCCAGCGCCTCCACCAGCAGTGAATAAGCCGCCACGCGGTAGCCACCAATGCGATCCGGCAGATGTCCCAGCACCAGGCGCACGACGATAAAACCAACGCCAAACGCGGTCATCACCCAGCCGGCCAGCTGCCAGTGACGCGCGGCGAAGTAGAGCGAGGCGAAGGCCGTCAGGCCGGCCAGTCCGACGCCTTGCAGCATCAGGCCACAGCCTTCCCGCCAGATGCGGCCAATCACCCGATAGAACGGCAAACGTGTTCCCCCGACCACGCGATAACCGCTGGCAGCCGTGGCGATGAGCGCCGCCAGCAGCGGAGCCGCGATGCAGGCCAGCATTGCCGCCGCTAAGCCGACGTGCTGATACAGCATCATACCGGCAGGGGCACCGAGCGACAGCGCGGCAAACATGGCGATACCGGTCCAGGACATCGACAGACCGGCACGCTGTGGCCCGACCGAGGCGATTGACCAGGCCACGCAGCCGGTGACGAACTGGCTTTCGCCCATGCCCGCCGCCAGCCGTCCGGCAATCACCAGCGCCAGACTGACCGCCGGTGAAAAGCCCGGCAGCGCGGCCAGCCAGTAGAGCACGCCAGCCAGCGCACACACCGCCGCGCCCTGCAGCGCCGAGCGCTTACCGCCAACGCGATCGGTCAGTTGACCGGCGTAACCGCGCGTCAGCACGGTGGCAACAAACTGTATCCCGATCACCAGCCCGACCCACAGGTTGCTGAAACCGAGATGCTGATGGATAAACAGCGGGATTACCGGCAGCGGCAAGCCGACCGCCAGATAACCACAAAACAGCGCGGCAATCACGCCGGTCGCCGGTCGCGACAAATGCGCAGCTTCAGCCTGCGCGCTTAATGCAGACATAACAGCCTCCATAAATGAACAGACAGCGCGGCAGGCCGCCGCGCTGTGGAAAATCAGGCAAACAAAGGATGGTGATAGCCGCTGGCATTCAGCAGATAGTCGCGCGAGGCGGTGATTTCCGCGTTCAGCTGTGCCACATCGACGTTGAGCAACTGACCATGACGTTTACGCAGTTCACCCGCCACCATCACGGTATCAACATCGGCACGTTGCACTGCCTGCACCACCGTTGCCGTCACGCTGGTCAGCGGGAAAACGCCGATACCATCGGTGCGCAGCATAATGACGTCGGCCTGTTTACCTGGCGTGAGCGTGCCCGTTTGCTGCTCCAGCCCGGCCGCACGCGCGCCGTTAATCGTTGCCGACTGCAGTACGGCTTCCACGCTAATCGGTGCCGGTACGTCGCTTTCGCCCCGGAAGCGGCGATAGCGCATCGCTGAGCGCTGCTGGTTAAACAGCGCCTGCATTTCACCGAACAGATCGCTGCCGAAGGCAGTATCGAGATCGATACCGAGCGCCGGCGTCATTCCGCGATCGACCGCCTGCTGCCAGGCAAAGCTGTCGTCGTCGAAACCAAACAGCGCATCCGAACGCGGATTCACGGTAATGTTGACGCCCGCGTCCGCCAGCTGCTGCCAGGTGTGCGCCGGTACGCGCGTACAGTGGTTGAAAATGTTGTGCGGACCCAGCAAGCCGGGTTCGGCAAACTCCGCCGGCAGCTGCGCCAGGTCACCAATAAACTCGGTGAGAATGCGCATATCCAGCTCGCGCGCCACGCGCCACCACGCCAGGTTGAGCTGGCCAAACAGGCCAACCTGCACACGGCTGCCGGCGTGATTCCAGCGGCTGGCGAGACGGGCCAGATCGCCCGGCAGATGATCGCTGGAAGCCTGCTTATCCATTGCTGCGCCAACCATATGCAGCGCACGAATCCCGCTCTCCTGCAGCGCGTCGAGCGCCGCATCGGTATGCGCCGGACTGCGTGAACTGTGACAGGCATCAATCACCGTGGTGATGCCGGCATCCAGGCATGCCAGCGCCGTCAGCCGGGTGCTGAGATACATATCCAGCGGACGGTAATGCGCGCCGAGCGTTTCTGCCACCACATCGATATAGGCAAACAGGTCGTCAACGTTGGGCATCAGGCGGCGCATCGCACCGAGCCACATATGGTGATGCGCATCTACCAGGCCAGGCATCACGATATGGCCGCGGGCATCAATCACCTGCGCATCATCGGCGGAAAGGTTTTCCCCCACGGCGGCAATACGCTCGTCCTCAATCAGCACATCGCCACAGACGAGGTCGGGCACGCTGGCGTCCAGCGTCAGGATAGTGCCGCCTTTAAAAAGGGTGCGCCGTACAGTCATAACATTCTCCTCAAAAGGGATCAGGAATCCGGCGGTCAGTGCCGGTCGCGTTTCGGAGCACACAATAAGTTGCAGCGCATTTTTGATAAAGGTAGGCTCAGGCAAATGATCTTTGCTAAAAATCAAAGATGGAGAACAGGATGAGTTTTGATGGCCGACTATTATCCGGCATGAGCGTGCTGGCAGCCGTGGTTGAAGCCGGCAGCTTCAGCCGCGCCGGCGAAGTGCTGGGGTTGTCCGCCTCGGGCGTCAGCCGGGCGATTTCACGACTGGAACAGCGTCTCGGCGTGCGCCTGCTGGATCGCACCACCCGCACCCTGCATCTCACCAGCGAAGGTGCCAGCCTGTATGAGCGGGCGGCGCCGCATCTGGAAGGGATTGAAGAAGCAGCAAACTACGTTTCCGGCGCCGCCGTGACGGTGCGCGGTACGCTGCGCGTGAGCCTCAATCCGCTGTTTTCCCGCTATGTGCTGGCGGCAAAGCTGCCGCTGCTGCGTGCCCGTTATCCGCATCTGGAACTGACGATTTTGCAGCAGCCCGATGTGGGCGATTTGGTAGCAGAAGGTATTGATGTTGCGGTGCGTTTCGGGCCGCAGCCGCCGTCCACTATGACCTCACGCCTGCTGTTACAAACGCGCGTCCTGACGGTGGCCGCCCCGGACTATCTGGCGCGCTGTGGCCGCCCGACGCAGCCGCAGCAGCTGACTGAGCACAATTGTCTGCAATACATCGATCCGCGCAGCAATAAGCCCTTTAGCTGGGAGTTTCATCGTGGCACGCAGCGGCTGACGGTCGCCACCCACGGCCATCTGACCACCACCGATCCGGATTTAATGGTACAGGCGTGCGTCGGCGGTGCCGGCGTAGCCCAGGTGCTGGCGCTGAGCGTGCAACATCTGATCGCCAGCGGTGAACTGGTCGAACTTTTCCCCGACTGGCCTGACGAAACCTATCCGCTGTTTATCACCCGGCCTTCGCGCCGTCTGGCCCCGGCGGCGGTGGAGGCATTTCTCGGGTTTTGCCTGGAGATTTGTGCGGAACAGAGCTGACGCAAATTACCGATTATCCTCAGCGCGTGTTTGCCGGTAATAGCCCACCAGCTGAACGATGAAGGTGAGCGTCGCGAGTAACAACAGTATCCCACCCAGGGGAATCGTGCCGAGCAGAAACCAGCCCATGACGCCTAACTCATATAACAACTGGCCGCGATCTTCTCCCAGGATGTAACAGGGATGCACGTTGCCTTCGTCCAGCTGGCAGCCCGCCAGACTGGCGACATATCCCGCGCCCATCGCGCAGATCAGCGGCAGAAACGCGAGAAAAGCCGTACCGCACAGCATCACAAGATAGAGAATGATGATGGAAGTCAGCGAGCGTTTGCCAGGTGGTGCGCGCTTGCCCGCGGCTCTGAAATTAAACAGCACGTTTCCTCCTGAAGCCTCTGCCGTTAACGCCAGATTATTAACACATCCTTATCCCCTGCGACAGACCGGTAAACAAACGCCCGCGGGGTAGCGGGCGCGTTTTTACTGCGACATGACGCCAGGCGTTAAGGGTTGGCGCGGATAATCACTTTGCCGCGCGCATGGCCGGTCGCCACCTTCTCCAGCGCGGAGCGTGCATCATCCAGCGAAAAGATAGCGTCGGTGATGACCTGTAACTGCCCGGCCTGGAACAGGCTGCTCGCCCGGGCAAGATACGGCGTCGCGCTGGCGAAGAAGACAAACTCGCCGTGCTGGCCGCCGACGGGCGTGATGCCAAACTCCACCAGCGTGGCAATGCGCCCGCCGGCGCGCAGCACGGACCAGGAGCGGCTCAGCGTTTCGCCGCCGACGCTGTCTATCACCAGGTCGATATCGCGCGTTGTTGCGAAGTCCTGCGTGCGGTAGTCAATCACTTCATCGGCACCCAGACTGGTCACCAGCGCGTGGTTTTTCGCCGATGCCGTGGCGATGAAATAAGCGCCCGCCTGATGCGCCAGCTGGACGGCCATGCTGCCGACGCCACCCGCTGCGGCGTGAATCAGCACGCGCTCGCCGCGCTGCAGCTGACCCACATCGAACAATGCCTGCTGCGCGGAGCCAAACGCGGTAGGCAGCGCCGCGGCCTGTTCGGCGCTCATCGCTGCCGGGACAAGGCATACGTCATCGGCGGCGATCACCAGGCTTTGGGCAAAAGCCCCGCCTGCGCCAGGTGGCGTGCGCCCGAATACGCGATCGCCCGGTATTAAATGGCTAACGCGCTCGCCAGCTGCTGTAATCACGCCGCAGAAATCCATGCCCGGCACGTAAGGCAGGTCCACCGGGAAAACCTGCTGCATATGCCCTGAGATGATTTTCACATCCAGCGGATTAACGCTCGCCGCTTCAACCTGCACCGTCACCTCATCCGGACTGGCGGCGCGAAGTTGACGTTCGCCAATCGTCAGCACATCGGCGGTGCCAAACGTATCAATCAATGCTGCTTTCATTATCAACTCTCCGGTCTGATTCAGGCTTGTGGCGGAAACTGGCCAAGCTGGAGGAACAGGCCAAACCAATCCTCCATGTGCCAGGTGGTGATCAGACGGCCGTCCTCCAGCGCATGGAACTCATGCAGACGGAAGCTCACTTTCTTGCCGGTCGGCGCGATACCGAAAATTTCGCCGAGATGGGTGCCGCTGATTTCCGCCCGCGCCGCGATGCGGCCCGGTTCCTGAATCATGTCATGCACCACGATCTGCACGTCCGGAAAAGCCTGCGCCAGCATGCGAATGATCGGCTTGATGCCTTCCGGCCCGGGCGCCTGTCCCGGTGCCAGCGGAATGTCTTCCCATGACGGTGCCAGCACGCTATCGACCAGATCGGGGTTGTTGTCGCTGAAGGCCTGATAGAGCGTCTCTACCGCCTGTCGTTCAATTTTCAGACGTTGTACGTATTCTGATTCTGCTGCTGGATTCATCGTTATTCACTTTCAGGTGAGGGTTGGTTGTGGAATTTTGCGCAGCGCCCTACAATTCGTCCAACAAATATTCAATATGAGTGATTATTTGCCGTATGGATTTTCATGGCATCGATCTCAATCTGTTAGTGGCTTTTGACGCGCTGATGAACGAACGCAACGTCACGCGGGCGGCAACCCAGGTGGGCGTCAGCCAGCCGGCAATGAGTGCCGCTTTGTCGCGATTACGCACCCTGTTCGGTGACCCGCTGTTCATGCGCAGCGCGGAGGGTTTACTGCCAACCGCGCGTGCGCGCGATCTGTCCGGCCCCATCGCCGGGGCGTTGCGCCAGCTCGAAGCGACGCTGGTGGCAAAGCCCGTATTTGCAGCGGAAAAAGCGCAAATAAACTTCAAACTGGGCGTGTCGGAGTATCCGGCTTTCGTGTTGCTGCCTTCGTTAATGCAGGCGCTACAGGACGCCGCCCCCGGCGTGTCATTGAATGTGCAGGCGTTTACCAACCGCGATCACGCGGTCGATTTGTTAGATGCCGGCGCGATTGATGTCGCCATCGGCGTCATGCCTACGCACAGCGATAGCCGCATCATCTCCCGGCCGGTATTGCGCGACGAATTCGTCACCATCGTCGCCAGCAACCATCCGGCGGCCAGACGCGGCATGGACATGGAAAGCTACCTGGCGCTGCCGCATATTCTGGTCTCGCCGGAAGGTGAACTGTACGGCCTGGTTGATCAGGTGCTGGCGCAGCAGGGTAAAAAGCGCCGGCTGGGGCTGACGGTCCAGCAGATGTTTACGGTGCCGTCTATCGTGGCGCAAACCCACATGACGGCGACCGTGATGAAGCGCGTGGCGCTGCATGCGCAGGCCAGTCGCCAGCTGGTGCTGTTCCCTCCACCGCTGTCGTTGCCCGAAATGGTGTTCAACCTGATCTGGCACCGGCGCAGCGACGCGCATCTCGCCCAGCAGTGGTTCAGGGAATTTATTGAACAACAGGCGGCGCGGCTGTAGGCGCTGTATCTGAATTCTGCGCGGATCGGGCGATGCGAAAGATGGCAGGATAAAAAAGCCCGCAGTTACGCGGGCTTTGAAGCTTCAGGTGCTGGCGGTTGCCAGTGCGGGCGTTATTCCCACTCAATCGTCGCAGGCGGTTTACCTGAAATGTCATAAACCACGCGTGAGATGCCGTTCACTTCGTTGATGATGCGATTAGAGACGCGGCCGAGGAAGTCGTACGGCAGGTGCGCCCAGTGGGCCGTCATGAAGTCGATGGTTTCGACAGCACGCAGGGAAACCACCCAGTCGTATTTACGGCCATCGCCCATCACGCCGACGGAGCGCACCGGCAGGAACACGGTAAAGGCCTGGCTGACTTTGTTGTACAGATCGGCTTTGCGCAGCTCTTCGATAAAGATGGCATCGGCACGGCGCAGCAGGTCGCAGTACTCTTTCTTCACTTCACCCAGTACGCGCACGCCCAGACCCGGGCCCGGGAAGGGATGGCGGTACAGCATGTCGTAAGGCAGGCCGAGTTCCAGACCGATTTTACGCACTTCATCTTTGAACAGCTCTTTCAGCGGCTCAACCAGGCCCATCTTCATCTCTTTCGGCAGACCGCCCACGTTGTGGTGCGATTTGATTACGTGCGCTTTACCGGTAGCTGAAGCCGCCGACTCAATCACGTCCGGATAGATGGTGCCCTGCGCCAGCCATTTCACGTCGGTCAGCTTCAGTGCTTCTTCGTCAAACACTTCTACGAATACGCGGCCGATGATCTTACGTTTGGCTTCCGGATCGTTCTCGCCCGCCAGCGCGTCGAGGAAGCGCCCTTCTGCCGCAACGTGCACGATGTTCAGACCAAAGTGGTCCCCGAACATGTCCATCACCTGCTCAGCTTCATTCAGACGCAGCAGTCCGTTATCGACGAACACACAGGTCAGGCGCTCGCCAATCGCGCGGTGCAGCAGCATCGCGGTCACGGATGAGTCCACGCCGCCGGACAGGCCGAGAATCACACGGTCTTCACCTACCTGCTCACGGATGCGCTCTACCGCATCTTCGATGATTTTTGCTGGCGTCCACAGCGCTTCACAGCCGCAGATGTCGCGCACAAAACGCTCCAGCATGCGCAGGCCCTGACGGGTGTGCGTCACTTCCGGGTGGAACTGCACGCCGTAGAAACGCTTCTCTTCGTTAGCCATGATGGCAAACGGGCAGCTTTCGGTGCTGGCAACCGTCACGAAGTCTGCCGGGATCGCCGTGACTTTGTCACCGTGGCTCATCCACACGTCGAGCAGCGGTTTGCCCGCCGCGCTGATGGCATCTTCGATATCACGCACCAGCGCGCTCGGGGTTGTCACTTCAACCTGTGCATAACCAAATTCACGCTCGTTCGAGCCTTCAACCTTACCGCCCAGCTGCATCGCCATGGTCTGCATGCCGTAGCACACGCCCAGCACCGGCACACCAGCGTTGAACACATATTCCGGCGCGCGCGGGCTGTTGTGCTCGGTGGTGCTTTCCGGACCACCGGACAGGATGATGCCGTTCGGGTTGAACTGGCGGATTTGCTCTTCGGTGACATCCCACGCCCAGAGTTCGCAGTAGACGCCCAGCTCACGCACGCGGCGCGCGACCAGCTGCGTATACTGAGAACCAAAATCGAGGATCAAAATACGATGTTTATGAATATTTTCAGTCGTCATTGAGGCGTTTCCATTGGGATGGACTTAATAATAAAAGCGCCCGGCTGGAGCCGGGCGGGAAATCTTACGGGATTATGAACCCATGCGGTAGTTCGGTGACTCTTTGGTGATGGTCACATCGTGCACGTGGCTTTCGTTGATGCCGGCGCCGCTGATGCGCACGAACTCGGCTTTGGTGCGCAGATCGTCGATGGTCGGGCAACCGGTCAGGCCCATGCAGGAGCGCAGGCCGCCCATCTGCTGGTGCACGATCTCTTTCAGGCGGCCTTTATAGGCAACGCGCCCTTCGATGCCTTCCGGCACCAGTTTGTCGGCGGCGTTATCGCTCTGGAAGTAGCGGTCAGACGAGCCTTTGGACATCGCGCCCAGTGAACCCATCCCGCGGTAGGATTTGAACGCACGGCCCTGGTAGAGCTCGATTTCGCCCGGAGATTCTTCGGTACCGGCCAGCATGGAGCCAACCATTACCGCCGACGCACCCGCGGCGATGGCTTTGGCGATGTCGCCAGAGAAACGGATACCGCCGTCAGCGATGACCGGAATACCGGTACCTTCCAGCGCTTCAACCGCGTCGGATACTGCCGTGATCTGCGGTACGCCAACGCCGGTAACGATACGGGTAGTACAGATGGAGCCCGGGCCAATGCCCACTTTCACCGCGCTCACGCCCGCGTTAGCCAGCGCCAGTGCGCCTGCACCGGTCGCCACGTTGCCGCCGATGATTTCGAGGTCCGGATATTTTGCGCGGGTTTCACGGATACGCTGCAGCACGCCTTCGGAGTGGCCGTGCGAGGAGTCGATCAGCAGTACGTCAACGCCCGCAGCGACCAGCGCATCAACGCGCTCTTCGTTGCCGGCACCGGCACCCACTGCGGCACCGACGCGCAGACGACCCTGCGCATCTTTACAGGCGTTAGGTTTACGCTCGGCTTTCTGGAAATCTTTAACGGTAATCATGCCCAGCAGGTGGAAGCTGTCGTCAACAACCAGCGCTTTCTCGACGCGTTTTTCGTGCATTTTCTGCAGCACGACTTCACGCGCTTCACCCTCTTTCACCGTCACCAGGCGCTCTTTCGGCGTCATGACCGCGGTCACCGGCAGCGTCATATCGGTCACGAAGCGCACGTCACGACCGGTAATGATGCCCACCAGCTCGTTGTCGGCGTTAACCACCGGGTAACCGGCGAAGCCGTTACGTTCGGTCAGCTCTTTCACCTCGGCCAGCGTGGTGGTTGGCAGCACGGTCTGTGGCTCCGTTACGACGCCGCTTTCGTGTTTTTTCACCTTGCGAACTTCATCCGCCTGGCGCTCAATCGACATGTTTTTGTGGATAAAGCCCAGACCGCCTTCCTGCGCCAGCGCAATCGCCAGACCGGCTTCGGTCACGGTGTCCATCGCTGCAGACAGCATAGGAATGTTGAGACGGATGTTTTTGGTCAGCTGGGTGCTGAGATCGGCCGTGTTAGGTAAAACAGTGGAGTGAGCGGGAACGAGCAGGACGTCGTCAAATGTGAGGGCTTCTTTCGCGATTCTTAACATTGCAATATCTCCACCTGGGGCGTTTAAAACAGATAAAATATTGCCGCGGCATTATACAGGCCGAAATCGGTTGCCTCCAGTGTTTTTTCGGAAAAAGTCTTGATCCTCCGGGGCAGGCATGTAGTATCGGTTAATTAACCCTCTGATTTGAAATTTGATCCTCATCACATGTCGCTACCGCCAACCGCCAATATTTTTACTGTCAGCCGCCTGAACACCACGGTGCGCCAACTGCTGGAAAATGAGATGGGCCTAGTGTGGCTCAGCGCTGAAATTTCCAATTTCACTCAGCCCGCTTCCGGTCACTGGTACTTCACTCTGAAGGACGATGGCGCGCAGGTGCGCTGTGCCATGTTCCGCAACAGCAATCGACGCGTCAGCTTTCGCCCGCAGCACGGTCAGCAGGTGCTGGTGCGCGCCAGCATCACGCTGTATGAGCCGCGCGGCGACTATCAGCTGATTATCGAAAGCATGCATCCGGCCGGTGAAGGGCTGCTGCAGCAACAGTTTGAGCAGCTGAAAGCCCGGCTGGCGGCGGAGGGGCTGTTCGACCAGCAGTTTAAACAGCCGCTGCCGGAGCCGGCGCGCCAGGTGGGTGTGATCACCTCCGCCACCGGCGCGGCATTGCACGATGTGCTGCGCGTGCTGCATCGCCGCGATCCCTCGCTGCCGGTGGTGATCTATCCGACCGCAGTGCAAGGCGTTGATGCGCCCGCCACCATCGTGCGCGCCATCGAGCTGGCCAACCAGCGTGACGAGTGCGACGTGCTGATCGTCGGGCGCGGCGGCGGTTCACTGGAAGATCTGTGGAGTTTTAACGACGAGCGCGTGGCGCGGGCCATCTTTGCCAGCCGCCTGCCGATCGTCAGCGCCGTTGGGCATGAA
>NZ_SDFT01000092.1:0-25624 GCF_004916815.1 Pantoea sp. R102 | reverse complement strand
AGGCCGGTCTGGAAGGCGCGTTCGCACAGACGGGCAATCGGCGCTTCAATCAGATTTTCCAGCACCGTCAGGTGCGGAAACAGATTGAAGTTCTGGAACACATAGCCGACGTTGATGCGCTGCCGCAAAATCGCCTTCTCTTTCAGCTCATAGAGTTTATCGCCGCGCCGCTGGTAGCCGATGTAATCGCCATCGATCTGAATAAAGCCTTCATCCACGCGCTCCAGATGATTGATGGTGCGCAGCAGCGTCGATTTGCCAGAACCGGACGGCCCAAGGATCACCGTCACCGAACCGGGAGCCAGCTCAAGCGACACCTCATCCAGCGCTTTATGCCGGCCAAACGTCTTGCTGACGCCGGTAATACTGATGGCGCCGGTGGTATGCAGATAGCGGTAATCAATGGCTTCGGACATGAGACAGCTCCTCGTTGACGGCGGGGTTCACGCTGCGGTTGCGCCACTGGCGCCAGCGCGAAGGTTGCGGTTCACGCGTGACGCTGCGTGCCAGCCAGCGCTCGACGCTGTGCTGCAGCAGCGACAGTACGGTGGTGATGATCAGATACCAGGCGGCCCCGACCATCAGCAGCGGGATCACCTGCTGGGTGCGGTTGTAGATCATCTGGATGGTGTAAAACAGCTCGGGCATCGCCAGCACATACACCATTGAGGTGCCCTTGGCGAGGCTGATGATCTCATTAAAGGTGGTGGGAATAATCGCGCGCAGCGCCTGCGGCAGAATGATGCGAAACGTGCGACGCGACGACGATAATCCCAGCGCCGAAGCGGCTTCAAACTGACCGTGATCGACACCGAGAAACCCGCCGCGAATAATCTCCGCGCTGTACGCGCTCTGCACCAGCGTCAGGCCAATCACCGCCGCCGGGAACTGGCCGAGCACGTTGATGGTCTGGAAGTGCCCCCACGACAGGGCGGTGAACGGAATACCGAACGACAGCGTATCGTACAGGTACGAGAAGTTATACAGAATGATCAGCACCACAATCAGCGGCAGCGAGCGAAACAGCCAGATATAGCCAAACGCCAGCGTGCTCAGCAGCCACGATGACGAGAGCCGCGCCAGGGCCAGCAGGCCGCCGAATATCAGGCTCAGCAGCGTGCCGCACAGCGTCAGCAGCAGCGTTTGTCCCAGGCCATTAAGAATCACCGGATCGAAAAACCAGCGGGCAAACACGCTCCACTCCCAGCGCGGATTAAAGGCCACGGAATCGATCACCGCCGCAAGGATAAACAGCGCGATGATGGCACCGGCGGTACGCGCCGGATAGCGTGCCGGCACCACGGTCAAAGGTTGTTGCTTACTCATGGTGGCTCTCCTTAGCTGGCCTGCGCCACGTTGTGCACATCAATCACTTTGAGAAAACGCAGCCGGCCATCGTGCGGCGGCTGGCCGTAAATCTCCATATCTTCGCGCAGCTCAAACTGCGGCTGATAGCCGTGGCCGATATACAGCTGTACCGCTTCCGGCTGACGAAAACCAGTGGTGAGAAACACGCGCTGATAGCCTGCGCGTAGCGCCCGGCGCTCCAGTTCCTGCAGGATCAGCAGTGCCAGTCCCTGACGGCGCAGGTCACGCCGCGTCCAGATGCGCTTCAGTTCAGCGGTGGTAGCATCCCACGGTTTGTAGGCGCCCATGGCGATGATCTCACCGTCGCGCTCCAGCACGATGAACAGCCCGCGCGGCGGCAGATACCACTCGGTCAGCTCAACTTCATTGTGCTTCCTGAAGAAATCGCCGTAGCGTGCTGCATATTCACCAAACAGACCGTCAAGAATCGGTTGCAGCTCCGGCGCTTCCGGTGACACTTCGCGGAAAAATTGCTGGCTCATGCCGCCTCCTTAATCGCCCAGCCCGGGCGGATTGATCTCGGAACGATCCAGACGCTCCACGCCTTCACCCCAGCGGTTCAGCACTTTGTCGTAGTCACCGTTTTTGATCACGCCGTTGAGCGCGGTGTTGATTGGCTGCACCAGCCCGTTGTCTTTCTTCACCGTCACCGCGATGTGCGCCGCCTTCGGCCAGCCGCCGTCCACGCTACCCACCAGCCGGGTCTTTTTGGTCAGCGCCGCTTTCCACGCGCCAATCACGTTAGGGCCGAAGTAAGCGTCGGCGCGCCCGGCCTGTAGCGCCAGCGTCTGCGCAGCGTCATCTTTGGTATAAACCGGTGTGAAAGGCTTCAGCCCCTTAGCCTGATTCTCTTTATCCCAGGCCAGCAGGATGGCCTCCTGATTGGTGCCGGAGCCGACGATGATGCGCAGGCCGGCAATATCTTCTGCCTTGCTCAGCGAGGTAATCGGGCTGCTGGTTTTCACATAGAAGCCCAGCGAATCTTTACGGTAGGTGGCAAAATCAAAACGCTGTTTACGATCTTTGGTCACCGTCACGTTGGTGATCGCCGCGTCATATTTGCCCGATGCCACGCCCAGCGGCCAGTCCTCCCACGAGGTGGGCACGATGTTGAGCTTCAGCCCGAGGCTGTCGGCCACCAGACGCGCGATATCCACCTCACTGCCCAGCAGCGTTTTATTGTCGTCGCTGAATACCGTGAGCGGCGGCGAGTTGAGTGCCGCCACCGCCACGGTGAACGATCCCGGCACGGCAAATTTGTGGCCCGCCGGAATTTGCGCCACGGCGGCAGGATTCTCTGGCGTGTTGATGGGCGTTTTATTGGCGGCAAGGCTCACCTGCTGACCATTGACGGCCACGTCCTCGGCCAGTGCCGCACTGCTCAGGCTCAGTAACAGCAGCACAATCAGGGATTTTTTCTGCATAGCGTGTTTTCTCATCGTTATTGTGGTGTGAACTGGTTGAGCGGTTGTTTCAGACCAAAGCTGGCGCGCAGCGTGCTGCCCGGGTATTCGCGACGCGTCAGGCCGCGCGCCTGGAGAACCGGAATCACCTGATCAACAAAACGCTCGAAGGTGTCCGGCGTGCCGCCCTGAATAATGAAACCGTCAGTGGCTTCGGTTTCGAACCACAGCTGCAGACCATCCGCCACCTGCTGTGGCGTGCCGTGAAACAGCGGACGCGGCGTCGCGGCTTCCAGCGCCGCCTGGCGCAGCGTATGGCCGTGTTCGCGCGCTTTGCGTTTGATTTCGTCAGTGGTGCTACGGAAGCTGTTCTGGCCAATATCGCCAATGTCCGGGAACGGCTGGTCGAGCGGATACTGCGAGAAGTCGTGATGGTCAAAGAAGCGACCAAGGTAGTTGAGTGCATCCTCAATCGAGACCAGCGCCGCGGTGGTCTGGTACTGGCGCTCGACGTCTGCGTCATCCTCCCCCACGATCACACTGACGCCCTGGAAAATGTGCAGATCGCCCGGTTCACGCCCGTTCGCCACCAGCTGCTGCTTCACATCCCGGTAGAACGCCTGCGCCTCTTCGCGCGTTGGCTGATGGGTGAAGATGGCATCGGCATGACGCGCCGCCAGCTTGCGGCCATCTTCCGAGGCGCCCGCCTGAAAGATAATCGGCCGGCCCTGCGGCGTGCGCTCAATGTTCAGCGGCCCCTGTACCTGGAAAAAATCACCGTGATGATTCAGCGTGTGCAGTTTGTCAGGCGCATAGAACTGACCGCTGGCTTTATTGCGCACAAACGCGCCCTCTTCCCAGGAATCCCACAACCCTTTCACCACCTGCAGGTATTCGTCGGCGATGCGGTAGCGCAGCGCATGCTCGGGATGCTGCTGACGCGAAAAGTTTTTTGCCGAGCCCTCCAGCGGCGATGTCACCACATTCCAGCCCGCGCGCCCGCCGCTGAGATGGTCGAGACTGGCGAACTGGCGGGCGACGGTGAACGGCTCACTGTAGGAGGTGGACACCGTACCGACCAGGCCGAGATGCTCGGTGACGCCGGCCAGCGCCGACAGCAGCGTCAGCGGTTCAAAGCGGTTAAGAAAGTGCGGGATCGATTTCTCATTGATGAACAGGCCATCGGCGACAAACAGGAAATCCAGTTTGCCAGCCTCGGCTTTACGGGCGATACGGCGGGCGTAATCAAAACTGATGCTGGCATCCGCCTGCGCCTCCGGATGACGCCAGGCGGACATGTTGCCGGATGCGCCGTGCAGAATGGTGCCGAGGCGCAGTTGTCTTGCAGTCATAATCGTCTCTCTTTGCTCATGGCGCAGCCTGTCGGCGATAGCCTTATCGCCGTACAGCGCTGCCAGAAATGGAAGAAAATCAGTTAATGATGGCGTCGCGACATCGCGCGTTTAGCTGCTGCAATGCCTGTTGCGCCAGCTGACTAAAGTAGTGTGCCGCCGGGGCGATCAGCGCTTCATCGGGGTTGAAGCCACCGTGATGCAGGCCAAATTCACTGGCGCTGCCAATGCTGACAAACGCGCCCGGGAGCTGCTGCAGGTAATAAGCGAAATCTTCGCCGCCAAGGTGCAGCTCAGCCTGTTGCACCTGATAACCCACCTGCTGCGCCACCTGACTGGCAAACTGAGCCCAGTGGGCGTCGTTCTCCAGCACCGGCGGCCCCGGATGCCAGCTAAAGGTGGCCGTGGCACCGCTGGCGGCGGCGATATTGACCACTACCTCGCGCGCACGCTGCTCCAGCTGCGCGCGCACCTGTTTATCGTGCGTGCGCACCGTGCCGCCAAATTCCGCTTCAGCCGTCGGCTGACCGTCGTGCCTGTGCGCATCAATCCGCGTGACGCTCAGCACCAGACTGTCCAGCGTATTAAAGCTGCGGCTGGTAAGGGATTGCAGCGCCTGAATAATCTGGCTGGCGACCAGGATGCTGTTCACGTCCGCGCGGGTGCTGTGCACGCGCACCACAAATTTATCGGCGTTGGCATAAAACGCACCGCTGCGCGTGGCAAAGGTGCCCGTGGGCAAACCCGGTTCGTTGTGCATGCCAAAAATCGCCTGCACCTGATCCAGCACCCCCGCGTCGATGAACTGGCGCGCGCCGTGGGCAATCTCTTCCGCAGGCTGGAACAGGATGCGCACCCGCCCCGCTAGCTGAGCTTCCTGTGCTTTCAGCTGCAGCGTGGCACCCAGTATCACCGCACTGTGCACATCATGACCGCAGGCGTGCATGACGCCGGCTTGCCGTGAACGAAAAGGCAGCCCGGTGGCTTCATGGATCGGTAATGCATCAATATCGGCACGCAGGGCGATCAGAGGCGCGCCCTGACCCACTTCCGCCACAACGCCGGTGTGCAGCGGATAATCCAGCAGGCGCACGTCAGCCTGCTGCAGCCAGCGGCGCAGCCGCGCGCTGGTTTCAACTTCATGACCGGAGAGTTCCGGCCAGCTGTGCAGCTCGCGCCGCCAGTCAATCAGCTGCTGTTCGTTTACTATCGTCACAGGACCTCCCGGTCAGGCGCTAACCAGACGATGCGTCGCCAGCAGTTCGAGGGATTTCACCCGCGCCTGCTCCTCCGCCACCGGCGTATCAATAACAAACTCTTCAATGCCGTAGCGCTGGTGCAGCGCATCAAGCTGCGCGTGCACCTGTGCCGCGGTCCCTTTCAGCAGCGACGGCGTGCGTGGCTCAATCACGTAGTCACTGAAGCCGCCCTGACGCACATAGCGCTCAGCCTGTTCAATGCTGCCGACGTTAACGCTCTGTCCGCCCGTCACGCTGACGTGATAAATACGCAGTGTGTCGACCAGCAGGTCAGCTTCTGCCGGCGAATCCGCCACCACCACCTGCACCGCCACCAGCGCACGCTGACCCTGACTGTGCTGGCGATAGCTGTTCAGCACCTGCGCCATCAGTTGCGGATCGCCGTTGTGGTGTGCGGCGAACACCAGCTGCCAGCCGAGCTCTGCCGCCAGTCGGGCGCTCGCTTCGCTGGCTCCGAGCAGAAAGCGATTGGCCGGACGCGGCGGCTGCGGCGTGGCGCGCAGGATCTCCTCATCCCCCACCGGCGGCACACTGAGCCAGCTATCCAGCAGCGCCAGCTGTTCGGCAAAGCTGCCTTTCTCCTGCTGGTGCACCCCCAATTGCAGCGCGCGGGTGGAAAGCGGCAGCCCGCCGGGCGCTTTCCCCACGCCCAGGTCGATACGTCCAGGTGCCAGCGCAGCCAGCAGGTTGAAGTTTTCCGCCACTTTATAAGGGCTGTAGTGCTGCAACATCACGCCGCCGGAACCCACGCGGATATGCCGGGTCTGGCCAATGATCCAGGCAATCAACAATTCCGGCGAAGGACTCGCCAGCTGGTCGCTGTTGTGGTGCTCCGCCAGCCAGAAGCGGTGATAACCCCAGGCTTCCGCGCGTTGAGCCAGCTGCAGTGTGCGATGCAGGGCCTGCGTGGCGCTCTCACCTGCTGCAATCGGTGATTTGTCGAGCAAACTCAGTCGGTATGACATGCGCCTGTTCCTTATTTCGATGAATAGGGTTGCGATGAATATGGCGCTTAGTGTGGCGGGGAGATTTATATTTCGTAAAACAACTAAATCGGCAAAGCGATTCAGGAAATGAGAAATAGTCATAATACCGTGGATGAAAGCCTGATTTTTCGTAAAGCGGATTTCGCTTTCTGTCGGGTTAACATTACGCGAGCCGGTAATGATCCGCAGCAGCAATAACCTCAGTGCAGGTTTTCAGGCTGAGAAAAAACAATTTTATCGGGCCAGGAAAACAACCCGGTAATTGCGGCATAAAATTAATTCTCCGCTTTTGTTATTTTCGCAAAAGCTTAGTGCAATTCATTGGTTCAACTCACGGGTTGCACATTTGATGATGATTTCAGCCCACCGGGCACTTGATAACAAAGGAAATCATCATGAAGACGCATTTTCACTTGCGGGCGCTGAGCTTAGCCCTGCTGACAGGGATATTTAGCGCCCACGCGGCGGAGACGCCGGTCAAAGGCGGCACGCTGATTTATCTGGAACAGCAGGCACATACCAATCTTTATCCGCCGGCCGGGGGTTTTTATCCCAACGGCGGCATTCTCAATCAGATCACCGACAAACTGACGTGGCAAAATCCGAAAACGCTGCAGGTGGAACCGTGGATTGCCGAAAGCTGGAGCAGCAACGCGGATAAAACGGAATACACTTTTAAAATTCGCCCTGGCGTCACCTTTTCCGATGGCACACCGCTGGATGCGAATGCCGTGGCGAAAAACTTTGATACTTACGGACTCGGTAATAAAGCCCAGCGCCTGCCGGTGTCTGAAGTGATTAATAATTACCAACGCAGCGAAGTGATTGATCCCCAGACGGTGAAGTTTTATTTCAAACAGCCCTCACCTGGATTTTTACAGGGCACGGCAACCATTGGCTCCGGGCTGGTTTCGCTCAGCACGCTGCAACGTAGTTTCGACCAGCTCGGCGATGCGCGCCATATTATTGGCTCCGGGCCGTTTGTGGTCAGCGATGAAAAGCTCGGGCGGGAAGTGGATTTAACCGCGCGCAAAGATTACCAGTGGGGACCGAAAAACAGCACCCAGCAGGGACCGGCGAATCTGGCTGGCATCAAATTTATCGTCACACCGGAAGATAGCGTGCGCATCGGCGCACTGCTGGCCGGTCAGGCCGATTTTATTCGCCAGGTGCAGGCGTATGACGAAAAACAGGCACAGCAGCAGGCGTTCCCGGTTTACGCTGCGCCGACGCGTGGCGTCAACGACAGCATCAGCTTCCGCCCGGATAACCCGCTGGTCAGCGATCTGCGCGTACGTCAGGCGCTGTTGCACGCGACCAACGCGCAGCAGGTGGTGCAAACCCTGTTTTCACCTAACTATCCGCAGGCCACCTCGGTACTCGCCGCCTCGGCCGCCGGGTATGTCAACCTCGCGGACAAACTGAAATATGATCCCGCCCGCGCCAGGCAACTGCTTGATGAGGCTGGCTGGCAGCCCGGCAGCGACGGCATCCGCGCCAAAGCGGGGCAAAAGCTGGCCCTGACCGTGTATGAATCGCTGCCGCAGCCGCAGAACAAAGAAGTGCTGCAGCTGGTGGCCCAGCAGTGGCGTCAGGTTGGCGTCCAGCTCACGGTGAAAGCCGGTGACGCCGGCAGCCGCACGCTGGACAACCTCGATCCGCTAAAAACCCCGCTCACGGTCTCGGAAGTGGGCCGCGCCGACCCGGACGTGGTGAAGAGCATGTTTTATCCCGCCAACCGCGATGCGCTGCTGCAAAAAGGCGGCTCCAGCGACAAAGTCCGGCATTTCCGTGACGACCAACTCAACAAGCTTTTGGTGGCGATCTCGGCCGAAGTCGATCCGGCGAAACGTCTGGCGCTCACCGGAGACGCCCAGCGTTATCTGCTGGATCAGGCTTATGTGATCCCGATCTTTGAAGAGCCGCAGGTGTTTGCCGGCGCGCCGTGGCTGAAGGGCGTGAGCTTTGAAGCCGTAGGCCGACCGTCGTTCTACGGCGCATGGCTGGAAAAACATTGAGAGGATGATGATGCGACACGCACTGCTGCATAGAGCGGGACAAAGCCTGCTGGTGTTATGGGCGGCGTTTACCCTGTCGTTTCTGCTGCTGCAGGTGCTGCCGGGCGATGCGGTGCTGATCAAGTTCCAGAATCCGGATCTGGGTCTCAGCCCGCAGCAAATTGCAGAGATGCGCCAGGCCTACGGTGCCGATAGCCCGATCTGGCAGCAGTATCTGCATACGCTGCTGGCGATGCTGCGCGGTGACTTTGGCTATTCGGTGCAGGCAGGTGTGCCGGTCAGCGATCTGCTGCGCAGCAATCTGCCCGCCACGCTGCAGCTGGCGCTGGCCGGATTTGCCGTTGCCTGCGTGGTGGCCTTCGCACTGGCGGCGCTGGCGCGACTGCCTGCGCTGCGCCTGCTGCGTACGCTATTGCAGTCGCTGCCGGCACTGTTTATTTCGCTGCCGACGTTCTGGCTTGGCATCGCGCTGATTCAGCTGTTCTCCTTTCAACTGCGCTGGATCCCGGTGATCAACCCCTCGCTCCTGCAGGGGCTGATTTTGCCGGTGCTGACCGTCGCCGTGCCCATCTCCGCCCCACTGGCCCAGATTCTGCTGCGCAGCATCGATCAGGTTGCTACTCAGCCGTTTGTCGCCGTGGCCCGCGCCAAAGGTGCCAGCGCACAACACGTGCTGTGGCGCCATATCATGCGTAACGCGCTGCTGCCGGTGCTCAATGTGGCCGGTTTGCTGCTGGGGGAACTGATCGCGGGCGCGCTGATTACCGAAACCGTGTTCGGCTTAAGCGGCATCGGTCAGCTGACCCAGCAGGCGGTCAACAATCAGGATGTGGCGGTGTTACAGGCGGTGGTGATGATCTCCGCACTGGCGTTTGTACTGATCAACCTGCTGGTCGATCTGCTGATGCCGCTGTTCGACCCACGTCTGCAAACCGTAGCCGGAGGAAATTCATGAGTCTGGTCGATTACTCTACCGCACGTCAGGGACAGCCGGCCTTACGGCGCGATCGTGCACGTCGCCTGCAGCCCGGCTTGTGGCTGGCATGGACGGTGCTGGCGCTGGCATTCGTGGCGGCCGTGGCACCGCAACTGTTCACCCACTATAGCCCGACCGAAGGCATTGCCGGCGCGCAGCGCTTAGCGCCGCACAGTGCGCACTGGCTCGGCACCGATCAACTCGGACGCGACCTGCTGGCGCGCATCGTCTATGGCGCCTCGCAGTCGCTCTCTGCGGCGGTCGCGGCGGTGGCGATGGGGCTCACTGGCGGAACCGCGCTGGGCGTCCTGGCCGGGGCCGTGGGCGGCCGCACTGAACAGGCGCTGATGCGACTGGTTGATGTGCTGCTTTCAATCCCGGCGCTGCTGCTGTCATTAAGCCTGCTGATCCTGCTGGGTTTTGGCACCGTGCACGCTGCGCTGGCGGTGGGCATCGCTTCGATTGCCAGTTTTGCCCGGCTGGCGCGCGGCGAAGTGGTGCGGGTACGCCGCAGTGAATATGTGGAAGCGGCTTTCGGCAGTGGCGGCCGTTTCTGGCAGGTACTGTGGCGCCACATTGTCCCGAACTCGCTGACCGCGGTGATTGCCTTCGCCGCACTGCAGTTCGGTCAGGCCATTCTGGCGCTCTCAACCCTCAGCTTTCTCGGCTATGGCACGCCGCCACCGACCCCCGAATGGGGTTTGCTGATCGCCGAAGGCCGCAACTATCTGGCTACCGCGTGGTGGCTGACTACCTTTCCCGGCGTGGTGGTGGTCGCCGTGGTGCTGGCGGCGAATCGCGTCAGCCGTCAGCTGGCAGGAGGTGACGCATGACAGCGCTATTAAGCGTGGAAAACCTCAGCCTCAGCTATCGCCAGCGCGGCGTGTGGCGTGAAGTGGTGCATAACGTGAGCTTTACCCTGCAGCCGGGCGAAATGGTGGCGCTGGTCGGTGAATCCGGCTCAGGCAAAACCACCACGGCCCAGGCGATTATCGGTCTGCTGGCGGACAATGCCCGGCGCGATAGCGGTAAAATTTTGCTGAACGGCACCGATATCGCTGGCTGGTCATCCCGGCACATGGACAGCGTGCGCGGCGTGCATATCAGCCTGGTGCCGCAGGATCCCGGTAATTCGCTTAATCCGGTGAAGACCATTGGCGATCAGGTTGGCGAGATCCTGCAGCTGCATCAGAAGCTTAGCCGGACCGCGCGCCAGCAGCGCGTGCTGGAGCTGCTGCAAAAAGTTGGGCTGAGCCATCCTGAGCAGCGCCTGCATCAATATCCGCATCAGCTCTCTGGCGGGATGAAGCAGCGCGTGCTGATTGCCATCGCCCTCGCCCTGCAACCACAGTTGATCATCGCCGATGAGCCGACCAGCGCGCTGGATGTCACGGTGCAAAAGCGCATTCTCGATCTGCTCGACCAGCTGCGCCGTGAGTTCGCCACCGCCGTGCTGTTTGTCACCCACGACCTGGCGCTGGCCGCGGAACGCGCTGACCGTCTGCTGGTGTTTCGTCACGGCGAGATCCAGGAACAGGGAAGCGCAGCGACGCTGGTCAGCGCGCCACAGCATCCTTATACCCGCCAGCTATTACAGGACGCGGTGCCCGACGCTACTGCTCTGCCTTATCCGTCCGCAGCCCGTTTTTCCACACCAGCGATTCAGCTCAACGCCATCGATAAACAGTTTGCGCTTGGCAGGCAGCAGACGCTGACGGTGGCGAAAGCGGTCAGCCTGACGGTGCCACGCGGCACGACGCACGCGCTGGTGGGTGAATCCGGTTCCGGCAAAACCACGCTGGCGCGCATTCTGCTTGGCTTTGAACGCGCCGATCGCGGCAAAGTGGTGATTGACGGCATTGATGCCAGCAGCCTGCGCGGCGAAGCGCTGCGTCAGCTGCGGCGCAAAATCCAGTTTGTTTACCAGAATCCGTTCGCCTCGCTCGATCCGCGCCAGACGCTGTTTAACATCATTGAAGAACCGCTGCGCAACTTTGGCTCGCTCAGCGCCGCCGCGCGCCAGCAGCGGGTGCACGAGGTAGCGCAGCGGGTGGCACTGCCGCTGGATCTGCTGACGCGCAAGCCGCGCGAGCTGTCCGGCGGCCAGCGTCAGCGCGTCGCCATCGCACGGGCGTTGATCCCGCAACCGGCGATCCTGGTGCTGGATGAGGCAACGTCAGCGCTGGACGTCACGGTGCAGGCGCAGATTCTGCAATTGCTGCAACAGTTACAGCGCGAGCTGGGCCTCACCTATCTGTTTATTACCCACGATTTAGCCACCGTACGACGGCTGGCACACAGCGTTACCGTGCTGCGCGCCGGCGAAGTGGTTGAAAAAGGTGACACCGTCACACTGTTCAATGCACCGCAGCATCCCTACACCCGCGCGTTAATTGACGCCATTCCGGTTTTCCGTCCGCTGATTAAGGAGTCTGCATGACGCGCAAACGCATCGGTTTTTTTACCCGCCTGCTCGACGACACCACGGCGCAACAGCGCTACCGGCTGGCGACGGAACAAATTCAGCACGCTGAACGCTGCGGATTTGACAGTGCATGGATCGCGCAGCACCACTTTCATGAAAAAGAAGGCGGGCTGCCCTCACCGCTGGTGTTTCTTGCCCACGTGGCCGCGCACACCCGTCATATCCGCCTCGGCACCGGCATCATCACCCTGCCGCTGGAAAATGCCCTGCGCGTGGCCGAAGACGCGGCGGTGCTGGACCTGCTGAGCGACGGACGACTGGAGGTGGGGCTCGGCTCCGGCGGCACGCCAACCTCATTTTTGCCGTTTGGCCTGACCAGCGAACAGCGCGCCGGCGTGTTTGCCGACCAGTTGCATACGCTGCTCAGCGCGTGGCGCGGCGACACGCTGGCCCATCCGGACAATCATCTCTATCCGCCGGCTCCCACGCTGGCGCAGCGCGTGTGGATCGCCACCTTTTCCGTTGCAGGCGCGACGCGTGCCGGCCAGGCCGGTCACGGGCTGATGTTATCGCGTACCCAGCCGCGGCCGGCGGGCCAGCCGGACCTGTCGCTGCAGCAGCTGCAAAACCCGATGATCGATGCTTATCTCGCGGCGCTGCCGTCGGGCGTGGCGCCCCGCATCCTGGCTTCACGCACCGCGTTTGTTGCCGACTCGAACGACTACGCGCGCCGCCTTGCCGCGCCCGGTCTGCAGCGCCAGGCGGAGCAGTTTCGCAAGGCAGGGCACGACATCACCGGCAGCACGCTGGAGAGCCACGCGCGCCAGCTCGATGCGCATATCGGCGATGCGGACGCGGTGCTGGCTTCGCTGCTGGCCGACAGCACGCTGACGCGCGCCACCGACATCACCTTCCAGGTGCACTCTATCGATCCGCCGCACGCCGATACGCTGCGTTCGGTGGCGTTAATTGCTGAACATATTGCCCCCACGCTGCGTGCGCTGGGTACCGCTTAACAGGAGAAACCATGTCTCAGGCTACAGATTTACTGGCGGCGCTGGCCGATATCGACCCGGCGGCGCAACTGGCAGAGGCGCGCAACGTGCGTCAGGCCGCGACCCGACACGCTCAGGGCAGCTATGAGGTGCTGTTTGGCCAGGATGACGACGATTTCCCGCTGGCGCAGCGCTACGCGCTCGCCGGGCAGGTCGCCGGCTGGCACGGCGTCACGTCATTGCAGGCACACTATCAGCAGCAATCCAGCGAAAGCCCGGCAGATGCGCGCTTTGCCGCCGGTCGCGCCTTTGCTGAGCTGCTGAGCCTGCATCCGGTCGACGCCACACCGCAACAACTGACCACGCTGCGTCATGCCGGCTGGACGCTGCGCGGCATCGTCACGCTAGCGCAGCTGGTGGGATTTGTCAGCTTTCAGAGTCGCCTGCTGACCGGCCTGCTCCTGCTGAGCGGTGAAGCATCGCGCGCCCAGCCCCATGCGGTGGCCGGCAAATGGCATAGCGCCCCGCTCACGGCCAGCGGTCAGACTGCGCTCACCGCGTTTACCCAGCAGGAGCTGGGCTGGGAGCCGTGGCTGGCAGCCAAACCGCTCAGCGAGTTTACGGCGGAAGAACAGGCGACGCTGGCAAAAAACGGTCATAGCGAGTCCGACTATTTCCGTCTGCTGGCGCGCAATCTGCCGCTGCTGGAACAACGCACGCTGACGGATAAAGGCATTTTTTATACGCCGGGCGGTTTGCCTCGCGCCGAGCGTGAACTGGCGGCTACGGTAGTGAGTAAAGTCAACGGCTGCATTTACTGCGCGTCCGTGCATGCCCGCAAAGCCAGTCAGCTGTCAAAAGATGAGACTGCGGTGCAGAAACTCCTGAATGTCGCGCCGGGTGCCGAGCTGGCACACGGCCAGTCCGTGCGCTGGGCGGCGATTATCGATTTTGTCGCCACCTTATCGCTAACCCCGGTCGCCAGCAGCCAGACCCAGCTGCAGGCGCTGCGCGAGCAAGGACTGGATACGCTGCAGCTGCTGGACCTGATCCAGTCCGCCGCATTTTTTGCCTGGGCCAACCGCCTGATGCTAACGCTGGGCGAACCTTTCTTACCCGAACAGCCGCAGGGATGACCATGACACACACGTTATCTGCCACACCGGCAGCGTTTACTGACCATTTTCATATCACCATTCACGGCAAAGGCGCTCACGCTGCACGTCCGCATGAGGGCATCGACAGTATCGTTACCGGCAGCCACATCGTCAGCGCGCTGGCGGCCGCCGGCCTGAATGTCACACGCTTTCAGGGTGGCAACAGCTGGAACGTGCTGCCGCCAGAGGTCGTCGTGGAAGGCGTGCTGCACAGCGAGGATGCCAGCGCGCGCCAGCGATCATCGGCGCAGGCCGCGACGCTGGTCAGACATATTGCCCGGGCGTTCGGCGCCGAAGCGCAGCTCGCCTGGCAACCGCAACGCGAAGCCGAACGCAGCGCGACACCGCGGTCATCGTAATGATGCGAACCAGGAGGCAGATAATGGCGATACCGGTACCCGTTCCACAGCTCGATCATGCAGTGATCAATGTTGCCGATCGGCTGGATGACGCCAGCGCGCTGTATCGCCGGCTCGGTTTCCAGCTCACGCCACGCGGCCATCATTCGCTGGGCTCCAGTAATCATCTGGCGGTATTTGGTGATAATTATCTGGAACTGCTGGGCTATGAAGCCGGGCGTGCGCACCGGCGTCAGGATATCTGGCAGGCACCGACGGGCCTGAGCGGTCTGGTATGGAAAACCGGCGATGCCGATGCAGTGTGGCGCTATCTGGAAAGTCAGGATATTGATGGCGATCCCGCCGCCAGTTTTTACCGACCGGTGCAGTTGCCGGATGGCAGCGCACAGCAGGCGCGTTTTCGCACCGTTCGCCTGCGCCCCGCACTGGTGCCAAACGGACGCAGTTTTTTCTGCCAGCATGAGACACCGCAGGCGGTCTGGCAGCCAGTGTGGCAGCAGCATCCCAACGCGGTGACCGATATTATTGAGTTTGTGGTGGTGGCCCAGGATCCGGCAGCCGCCGCGCTGCCCTACAGTCGTTTATTTGGTGCCGATAAGCTCACCGCCTGCCAGCAGGGCGCGTTTGTGCTGAAAGCGGGCGTGGCCACCGTGCGCTTTGCCGCTGCGCACTATGTGAAGCAGCGCTTTACCGGCCTGCCGCCAGATTATGACGGCAGTGCGCGTATGGCCGCGCTGACGCTGCGCAGCAGCGACTTACGCAGGGTGAAAGCCAGCCTGCTGCTGGGCGATGTGCCTTTCCGCGAAGAGTCGGATGCCATCGTGGTCAGCGCGGAACAGGCCAGCGGCGTGGCGCTGCGGTTTCAGGCGTAATCTACGGTTTGAGCTGCGCCCGCGCGGTGTAAAAGCGACGGTAGGACAGATACGCCGCGATGATGGTCGACAGGCTGGCGGTGGCAATCAGCATAAACGTCACCATGATCTGGTACTTGATGGCCTTAACCGGATCGATCCCGGCGAAAATCAACCCGGACATCATGCCTGGCAGACTTACCAGCCCCACCGTTTTCGCGCCGTCAACGGTGGGGATCATCGCGGCACGAATACTGTCACGCATCAGCCCGGCGGATGCGCGTTTGATCGGCGCGCCCAGGCTGAGCATCTCCATGATTTTCTGCTGGTTGTCGCTAAAGCGCTGATTGAGGTTGGTGAAACACAGTCCGACCGCCACCATGGCGTTACCGGCAATCATGCCGGAAATGGGGATTACCTGCATGGGAACAAAGGCAATGGCGCCGCTCAGCAGCAGCACCGTTAGTGTCAGTGCCGTACCGCTGGTAATCGCCACCAGCGCGATGATAAAACCATGATCGATCCGCCGGCTGCGTTTGCGCGCATTCAGCGCTGCATTGACGCAGATAAACAGCACCATCAGTAGCGTCAACCAGTCATTATTGACATCGAAAATTGACTTCAGCACGTAACCGACGATCACCAGCTGGATAATGGCGCGCGTGACACTCCACAGAATGTCTTTGCTCATCCCCAGCTTCTCTTTCTGGCTAATCAGCAGCGCTACCAGCACCAGCATGAGTGAAAGCAGCAGCGAGCTGTCGCTGATATTATGCTGATTCATACTGTTCTCCCGCTGCGGGTGGGGTCAGCCGCAGAATACGCTCAGCGGCATCAATCTCCTGTACGTCATGGCTGATACGGATCACCGCCAGCCCTTTTTCCGCCACCAGCGCGGCAATCAGCTGGTTAACCCGTTGTTTATTGGGCTCGTCCAGTGCGCTGGTCACTTCGTCCAGCAACAATACCTGTGGCAGAAACTGCAGATTGCGCAGCAAAGCCACCCGCTGTTTTTCACCGCCAGAGAGTCCGGCAACGTTTTTGTCCAGCATGTCGGCGGATAAATGCAGACTGCGCAACGCCGCCACCAGCTGCTCGCGCGACGGTTGTTGCTGACGCAGCTGCCACGGCAGCGCCAGGTTATCATAGACCGTGTCACCAAACAGTTGCGGTGTCTGGAAACAGTAGGAGACCTGCTGGCGATAATGTTCGACTTTCAGCGTGTGAATATCCCGCTGCTGAAACAGGATCTGGCCGCTATCGGGCTCCAGCAGTGAGGCAATAATTTTCAGCAACGTGCTTTTGCCGCTACCGGACGGGCCGGTGAGCAACAGCGTTTCACCGGCGTACAGCTGCAGTGATACCGGCGCCAGCAAGGTGCGCCCCTGCACCGCCAGCGTGACGTCTTGTACCGCCAGCAAAGGAGAATCAGCAGACATAAAAGGCATCCGTGAGAAATTGTCGGCAGATTATAGACAGCTGCACAAGGCAGGGGAATGCGTCACGATGCGGAGAGCGGCAGCCGTTTAACCGCCGTGGCTTTACAACGCGGCAGAAATCCGCATGCTGGTGACATTCAGGACCACTTTCTTCATTACTATGACCGCCACCAAAACCGGATTTCTCTGCGCGAGCGTGCTGCTGCTGAGCGCGCTGACGCTGCTGTCGTTGCACTGGAGCGCTTTTCAGGCATGGGCGCTGCAAAGTCAGATTCAGCTGCACCGGCTGCTGGTTACCCATTTACTGCAAATCAATAGCGGCCAGTACAGTGCCGGACTGTGGCTGCTGGCTGTGACCTTCATTTACGGCATTCTGCACGCGGTGGGTCCCGGACACGGTAAATTTATCGTTACCACCTGGCTGACCACCCATCAGCCCCCGCGCGGCGTAGCGCTGAGCGTGCCGCTGCTGGGCAGCCTGGTGCAGGGCCTGAGCGCGATTGCCTTTGTCTTTATCCTCGCGGTTGGTTTTAACCTGACCACCGGCGATCTCAGCCTGAGCCGCTGGTATCTGGAGAAAGCCAGCGCTGTGTTCATTGCCGGGCTGGGCGTGATGATGCTGCTGCAAGCCTGGCGCAGGCCGCCAGCGGAGCATCATCATGATCATTGCGGCCACGCGCATGGCGTCGCGGCTGGGCACCGCAGCGACTGGAAAAGCTGGACGGGTATTATTATTGCCACCGGCGTGCGGCCGTGCAGCGGTGCGCTGACGGTGCTGCTGTTCGCCAGCGTCATCGGGATTACGCGCTGGGGTATGCTGGCGGTGATGAGTATGGCGCTCGGTACCGGCATGGCGCTGGTGGCGCTGGCACTTTTTGTGCAGCATTACCGTCAGCGCGCCGGGCAGCTGTGGCTGGCAGACCGCTCGCCGCAGGCGGCATCGCTGCTGAGAGCGGTACGGATCGCCGGTGGGATATTGCTGGTGATGTTTGCGCTGGTGCTGTTTTTTACCGTGGTGCCGATGAGTGCCAACGGGGATTATATTGCGGCGGGATGCTGAGGTGCATGGGTTGGGGAGGGTGCAGTTTTCCCCTCACCCTAACCCTCTCCCGCACGCGGGAGAGGGAATGTCAGGTGCGGCCTGTTCCCAGGGAGAGGGAACGTTAAGTGCCGCTTTGGGCACGGGCTTAATGATCAGAAACGGTATTTCGCGGACAGCATAAAATTGCGCGGTTCGCCGTAGACGATGCCGGTGCTGTCGACGTTTTCGTCGTACTCTTTGTCGAACAGGTTATTCAGGTTGGCCTGCAGGCTGAGGTTTTTGGTCACGTCGTAGCGCGCGAACAGATCCACCAGCGCATAGCTGCCCTGTCGGGTGCGCCAGGTGCCATTGCCATCCGGGCCACTAATATCCGCGTAAGTTCCCGCCTGCCAGTTCACACCGCCGCCCAGCGTCAGCTGGTCCAGCATCGGCAGGCGATAGCTGGTGAACAGGTTGAACGACGTGCGCGGCAGCTGTGAATTATAGCGATCGCCGTTGGCGTCTTCCGCCACATACGAAGTCCCGCCAAAGGTCATCTGCCAGTTATCGGTCAGCGCCCCATTCACCTCAAACTCGACGCCACGACTTACCACGCCCTTCTTCGCCACGTAAATGGTGTTACCGGTCTGTGCATTGGTCTGTCCGGTGCTCTGACCGACGTTATCCAGTTCGGTGCGGAAGATCGATACCGAGGTGGTCAGACGGCTGTTGAACCAGTCAGATTTCACGCCAGCTTCGTAGTTTTTGCCAATCACCGGCGAGAGATAAGCGCCTGACGCATCCTGATAATCCTGCGGCTGGAACACCGAAGTGTAGCTGGCGTAGGCAGACCAGTTATCGTAGAAGTCCCAAATCACCCCACCGTAAGGCGTGATGTTGTTTTTCTCCATTTCCGCCGTCAGCGTCTGGCGGTTCCAGTTGGTGTAGCGCGCCCCGACAATCAGGTGCAGCGGATCGGCCAGATTGATGCGCGTCGCGAGGTAGGCGGATTTCTGCCGCACCAGTTGGGTGTCGGTCGCCGGTTCGCGCGGGTTCCAGTCAGTTTCCGGGAAGTCACCGTTGAACTGGTTGAAGTTACCCAGCTCGGCTGACGAAATGTTGGCCCATGCGCTGTAGTATTTGTTGTCCTGACGGCTGTAGTTCACCCCGACCATCAGCTCATGCTGACGGCCCAGCAGTTCATAAGGACCGCTGGCGAAGGCATCTACCGCATCCACCTTACGTTTGCCGGTGTTGTAGCCGGTTCCGCCCACCACCGGATAGCCGGCATAACCAGAAACGCCTGTGCCCGTGGTTTTATCGAAGTAGCCGTCGAGATACAGCTGTTTGCTGTCGAGGAACATCTCGTTGTGCGTGCCGTTAAGGGTGATGTTCCAGCCGTTATCAAAGTTCTGCTGCAGGTTAACAAAGACCTTTTTATTTTCTTTGTTGTTGTAAGCCCATTCTGGCGCGGTGTTATAGCCACGACGGGAGTGGATCTGCGTGCCGTCGGTGTACCAGCGCGGCGCACCGCCCCACATCGGTGAATCCGTGTTCACCTGGCTGAATTCATAACCAACAGACAGTCTGGTGGCGTCCGTCACGTCAGCGTCGACCACACCGTAGATAAACTTCTTATCGGCGCCGTAGCGTTCAATGAAGCTGTTTTTGTCTTCATAGCCGGCCACCAGGCGACCGCGCACGTTGCCTTCCGGTGACAGCGGTGCAGAAAGATCGGCGACGTAACGCTGCTTATTCCAGCTGCCATAGCCAGCTTCAAGGCTACCGGTAAACTCTTTGCTGTCGGCATGTTTACGCACCATGTTGATGGCGGCGGAAGGATTGCCCGGTCCGGTCAGCAGGCCCGTTGCGCCACGCACCACTTCGACGCGCTCGTACAGCGCGGTATCGGTCTGCGCATCACCGAGGTTCCAGCGCTGGGCAAACGCGGTCGGAATGCCGTCGGTCATGTAATTATCAATCAGAAAACCGCGCGAATAGTAATTGATGCGGTCCATATCGGCGGCCACACCGTGGATGCCGGTGGTGTTGCTCAGTACGTCGTTCAGCGACTGCAGCTGTTGATCCTGCATGCGCTGCTTGCTGATGATGGTGACCGACTGGGGAATATCACGTGCGGTCAGCGCCATTTTGGTGCCGGCCCGCGTCACCGGTACGCTGTAATCCGCTGCGGCCTGCGTCTGCTGCGCTTCCGCGCTGGCGCTGGCATCAACGGTCAGGGTGGCCTCACTGTTTTGCGTATCGGCCGCCTGAGCGACACCCGAGGCAACCAGCACTGCCAGCAGTGACAGGCGCAGCGCGCGCTGCGGCGCAAGACCAGCGTCCCTGACGCGCATCTCTTTGCAAGACATAATATTCCTCAATCGGCTTATCGTTATTTTGTGGTGAGCATGTGGTTAAGAAAGCAAATGAGAAATATACGCATTAAGATTAACATTGCAAGAAATTGTTACGGCCTTTCTGACGCCTTTACACTGCGAAAAAATCTTATGCTTCAGGGAGTAACGGCACTGATACTGCTTTACAGGAAACTATCACGCCTGAAATCATCCTTAATCTCAGTCAACCGGTGCGTGAACGGTTGTGCCTGCATCCTGCTATGGCATCTGAACACCACGCATGTACCAGCTTCGTACCCGGTCACCGCCATTGATTTATAATTACGCTGCCAATAGGAAAGGTGTTTATAAAGTTTCCTTTTCTGCGCTAAGGTGGACCAGTTACGCTTTTAATCCCTGCAGCAATCGCTGCGTTGTTTACATGACGCCATTTATTAAGCTGTAAATCGCCGTGACGTATATTGTGTGAGATGCTGTGATGTTAAATGAACGGCTTAACGTAGGTGGCTGGCAATATTAAATCAGTCGCTAACATGTTTATGCGTAATCAATGAATAGACAAAAATCTTTACGCCCAATCAAAAACTGTACAGGTCGGGGCATATTTCCGGACAAATCTGTCGGCGGGTGAATATTTCCATTTGAATAAAATTGCCGTAGAATGCACGCTTTCAAATCAGTGATATCAGTAATAAGGGTTTATACATGAGCGATGCACTCAAGGCATTGAACAATCTTCGTACGCTGCGTGCTGAAGCACGTAATATTGAGGTTGCGGTATTAAACGAAATGCTGGAGAAGTTTGCCGTGGTGGTCGCCGAACGCCGCGAAGAGACGGCTGCAGAGAGTGCTGCACAGCGCGAAAAAGAAGAGAAGCTGGCGTTATATAAAGAGATGCTGCGCAAAGACGGCATTACAATTAATGAACTGGCGCAATTAAACCAGGGTGAAACGAAGAGCAAAGCAAAACGTGCACCGCGTCCGGCGAAGTATAAATTTACCGACGAACAGGGTAATGAGAAATTCTGGACCGGTCAGGGTCGTACTCCCTCGCCGATAAAGTCAGCGATTGACGCTGGCGGTTCGCTGGATGATTTTCTGATTTAATCCAGTCGCCGGAAATCGGGGCGGAACCGGCTAATTGCCGCATCACCGCCCCTGTATCGCGGCACCCGAAATGCTTTCATGCAATCCTTTCATGCAATCCTTTCATGAAGTGTGCCGCGAGGTGATCAGGCTATTACGCCTTCCCACACCCGCCCGTCAGATTAACGCTGCACAGGCGCGCGCAATGCGTTTACCCGCCTCCTCAACGCTATCGATATCCGTGGCGATCGACAAACGGAAATACGGCGACAGGCCGTAAGCACTGCCCGCCACGCCGGACACACCGCTCTCCAGCAGATAATTCAGCACATCCTGTTCATCATGCAGTACGGCGCCGTCAGGCCGGGTTTTTCCCAACAGACCAGCACAGCGACAAAAGACAAAAAATGCGCCCTGAGGTTGCAGCACTTCAATGCCGGCCACCTGCTGCAACTGCTGCACAATGACATCGCGTCGCGCCTGATACGCGGCGCGCTGCGGTGGCAGGAAATCGAGCCCACCGTTAAAGGCTGCAACCGCCGCCGCCTGGCTGATGGCGCTGGCACCAGAACTGTTCTGCGACTGCACCACCACCATGGCATCAATCAGCGGCTGCGGTCCGGCAGCAAAGCCAATGCGCCAGCCGGTCATGGCATAGGTTTTCGACACGCCTCCCACCAGCAAAACGCGTTCAGCCAGATCCGGCGCCACCTGCAGCAGGCTAACGTGCTGACGATCGTCAAACAGGATATGTTCGTACAGCTCATCCAGCATAATCAGCACATTGGGATGATCGCGCAGCACCGTCGCCAGGGCCTGCAACTCCTGTGCGCTGTACACCATGCCAGAGGGATTGCCGGGATTGTTCAGCACCAGCCAGCGGGTTTTCTCAGTGATCGCCTGCGCCAGCTGCGCCGGCTGCAGCTTGTACTGCTGCTCAAGCGGACAAGGCAGCAGCACCGCCTCGCCACCGTTGAAACGCACACTGTCCGGGAAAGTTGGCCAGTATGGCGTGGGCACAATCACCTCGTCGCCGTCGTTTAGCGTCGCGGCAAACGCGTTGAAGATGATCTGTTTTGCGCCGTTGGCGATACAGATTTGCTCCAGCGCGTACTGCAGCTGATTCTCGCGCGCCAGCTTGGCCTGCACCGCTTTACGCAGCGCGGTGGTGCCATTGGTCGGCGTATAACGGGTTTCACCGCCATCCATCGCGGCGCTGGCGGCGGCACGGATGTGCGCGGGCGTATCAAAATCCGGCTCACCGGTGGTGAGGTCAAGAATATCCACGCCCTGCTCTTTTAGCTGGCGCGTCAGCTGGCGTGCCGCCGCGTTAGCCGAGAGCGACACAGACTGTACGCGCTTCGATAGGGTGATCATGTTTCGCTCCTGTCTGTCTCTCACACCACCGGCAGGCCGAGGTTTTCACGCAGCGTGGCGAACTCGTACTCTTCCCGGAACAGACCGCGACGGCGCAGTTCCGGAATCACCAACTCCACAAACAAATCCAGCTGCTCGGACATGATCGCCGGCATGATGTTGAAACCATCGGCGCCGCCCTCGTTGAGCCACAGCTCAAAGTCATCGGCAATATCCTGCGCGGTACCGACGATTACCCGGTGACCACGCGATCCGGCGGTTACCGCGGCCAGTTCGCGCAGCGTCAGATTTTCACGTTTCGCCATGTCGGTCATCAGTTTCACGCGGCTCTGGTTGCCTTCACCCAGCGGCACTTCCGGCACCGGACCGTCGAGCGGATACTGGCTCAGATCCATATTGAAGCGCAGCGAGAGCTGACGCAGACCGTTGTCGATATCAACCAGCGTGTTGAGCTCTTTCCACAGCGCTTTGGCTTCTTCGCGCGTGTGGCCAACGATCGGCATCACGCCAGGCATGATCACCACGTGATCCGGATTGCGTCCGGCGGCAATCACCTGATCTTTCTGCGAACGGTAGAAGCTCTGTGCTTCTTCCAGGCTGGCCGAGGCGGTGAAAATCACCTCGGCGGTTTCTGCGGCCAGCTTCTGCCCATCGCTGGAAGAACCGGCTTCGATAATCACCGGACGCCCCTGCGGTGAGCGGGTAATGTTCAGCGGGCCCTGCACCTGGAAGTGCTCGCCGACGTGGTTAATCGGCTGAATTTTGTCATCAATGAAGTACTGACCGGTCTCTTTGTTGGGCTGCACCGCCCCCGCCTGCCAGCCGTCCCACAGCTTATAGGTGACATCAAGGAATTCACGCGCGCGCGCGTAGCGCTCCGCATGATTAGGCATATCGCTGCGGCTGAAGTTACGCGCCACATCGGTAGAGAACGACGTCACCACGTTCCAGGCGGCGCGACCGCGGCTAATGTGGTCAAGCGACGAGAAGCTGCGTGCCATGGTGAACGGGTCGCTGAAGGTGGTCGAGGCGGTCGCCGCCAGGCCAATACGTTTGGTGTTGACCGCCAGCGCCGACAGCAGCGTTAACGGCTCCAGACGCGCCATGGTGGAAGGCAGACGATACATGCTGGTCGCCAGTGCATCACCCACGAAGAACAGATCAAACTTGCCGGCTTCGGCTTTTTTCGCGATGGTGATCAGCCAGTCAATATCCGTCGGATCGCCCAGATTTTCCGTCAGCCGCCAGCCGCTCACGTGCTGTCCAACCGGTTGTACAAACAGCCCTAAACGGATGCGGCGTGAAGATGAAGTAGCCATATTTTTTCCTGGTCAATAAAAGGGTCAATAACAATTAAAAGGCGTTCTCGGTCGCCAGCAGCGCCAGCTCTAAGGCATCCGCGCTGATGCGGAACGGCAGACGTTCGGCGCTGGCCGCCGGGAATTTGATCTGTTCAGCAATGCTTCTGATGGCTGCGCGACGATCGCCGTGCAGCGGCGCTAAGGTCAGCGGCATATCATACTGTCGCAGCAGCGCCAGCAGCGCGGCGTCCGGCTCACCGTCGTGCTCAATCAGCGACTGCACCAGCAGGCTGTAACCGACTTTTTCACCGTGCAGCCAGTGGTGCAGCTCCGGCTGATGGGTCAGACGGTTATGAATCGCATGGGCAAAGCCTGGCGTTGGCAGCACGTCACGCACGCTGTTGGCGAGGCCGGCCAGCACAATGCTGGCATCGATCACCTTCACCAGTTCCGGCGTCACCTGCTGTTGCTGGTTGGCCAGCACGGCGGCGGCACCGTGCTGGCGATAAACATCCAGCGCGCGCTGCGCGGTCATCACTTTAAGATCGAGGGCGAGATCGTGGGGGTTGTGCCGCAGATAAGGATAGAACTCGTAGTATTTAGCCAGCGCGTCAACAATGCCCGCTTTGAGGTAACGCACATCACTTTGCGCAATCACTTCGCTGTCTACCAGTACCAGTTCAGGCATTTTGCCCAGCGGCTGGCTGCGCACGTGGCCGCCCTGCGCGTCATAAATAATCGCCACCGGCGACCAGGCGGCACAGGTCGCCGCGACGGTGGCGAAATTGACGACGGTGATTTCCGGTAACTGGCTGCCGACCGCTTTAGCCGCATCCAGTACGCGCCCGCCGCCAATTGCCAGCAGCAGTTCAGCCTGCTGCTGTTGCAGATTGCTTTTCAGCGTATCAATGGCCGCGTCGGTGCATTCGCCGTGCAAATACTCGATTTCCCAGCGAATACCACAGGTTTCCAGACTTTGCGTTAATTGCGGATTAACCGCCTGCCAGGCGCGCGGAGAGGTGAAAATACGGATATGCGTAGCATAAGGTTTAATGAATTCGCCGGTGCGCGCACGCAGTCCCGGTTCGTGTGCGTAGGCACGCGGAGATTTAATCGCTAACACGTTGTCACCCTGATTAGGAAAAACGCCATAACAAAATTGTTATATTTCAGAGGATTAATGCGAAATAGTTATAGCGCTATGTATTTTATGCATACTACGGTAAATGGCGATTTGTGCAATGAAAAAGCCGCCATTTCATTTTCACAAATTTGCATTAGCTTATCCGGATTTCACATATAGCCCGTCAGCGCTTTACTGCTACTCTGAGCCTTCTTTATTTATCGCCCGCCGGGCGGTTTTCCGGGGATAGCTATGACACTTGAGTTTCGTCAGGTCACAGAAGACGAAGTGGACACTTATCAGGCGCTGATGCATGCCGCCTATGCGCCCACGCTGGCGCTGGGGATCAAATTTGATGCGGCCACCGCCGACCGCGAAAAGACGCTGCGGCATCTGCAAAGCCACGGCGTGTATGCGCTGTATGCCCAGGGCGTGATGGTCTCCTCGGTCACCGTGCGTTATCCATGGGGCCCGTTGCCGGGTCCGTTCGGCCTGCCGCATATCGGCTGGTTTGGTGCTCACCCGGACTATGCGGGGCAGCAGTTTGGCCGCCAGGTTCAGGATCGCCTGGAGCAGGAAATTTTACGCGGCCAGTTACGCGCACCGGCAGTTTCGCTCGGTACCGCCATCAGCCATCCTTGGCTGATTGATATGTATCGCAAGCGCGGATTTGTGCTCATGCACACCACCGATCTCGGCAAAGGCCACATCACGCAATATATGAAAAAAGTGCTGGATGAAACCGCACACGATGCCTGGCTGACGCGC
>NZ_SDFT01000091.1:0-23723 GCF_004916815.1 Pantoea sp. R102 | reverse complement strand
GTAACTTCCATGATCATCTGGTCGCCCGGCACTACCGGACGCTTGAAACGGGCTTCGTCGATACCGGCGAAATAGTACAGCTCGCCCGGTTCCAGTTTTCCAACGCTTTTAAACGCCAGAATACCGGTCGCCTGCGCCATCGCTTCCAGGATCAGAACGCCTGGGAAAATCGGTTTACCAGGGAAGTGTCCCTGGAAAAACGGTTCATTAACAGAAACGTTCTTTACCGCACGCAGATATTTATGCTCTTCAAATTCCAGCACGCGGTCAACCAGCAAAAACGGATAGCGGTGCGGCAGCAGTTCTAAAATCTCTTCAATTTTCAGAGTATGCGTTTCAGTTGTCAAAATACTCTTCCTGTCCTAAAAAATCTGATGGCAACAATAACACGGCCTGCACCGATCAAAATGATCTTTCGCAGGCCGCAAATCAGTTCAGTGGCGTTTCGCTTACCATGATACCTGCTGCCGCACTCTGGTTAACCCCGAGGTGAAAGAAGGTACGCTGCTTTATTATGAAAGCGGGTAGAGCCGGGATGTGCTCAGTCGTCTTTGCCGACCTTGCGTTCGATGGCTTTTAAGCGTTTGCTCATGTCATCGATGTTCATCACCAGCGCTGCCGTTTTACGCCAGGTTTTGTTGGGTTGCAGCGGGATACCCGATGAGTATACCCCAGGCTCTGTGATGGGACGCATGACCATGCCCATGCCGGTTACCGTCACTTTGTCACAGATTTCCATATGGCCGTTAATGACGCTGGCTCCGCCAATCATACAGTAACGCCCAATCTTCAGACTACCCGCCATGATCACACCACCGGCAACCGCGGTGTTATCACCAATCACGACGTTATGCGCAATCTGGCACTGGTTGTCTATGATAACACCATTGCCGATCAGAGTGTTATCCAGCGCACCGCGATCGATCGTGGTACAGGCGCCAATTTCTACCCGATCGCCAATCACCACGGTGCCCAGCTGAGGAATTTTCACCCAGTTGCCGCGGTCGTTAGCATAACCGAAACCATCGGCACCAATCACGGTGCCAGACTGAATCAGACAATCCTGACCAATCTGAATCTCATGATAAACCGTAACGTTGGCCCACAGACGGGAACCACGGCCAATGCGCGTGCGCTTGCCGACAAAGCAGCCGGCGCCAATCACCACGTCATCACCCAGCTCAACGCCGGACTCGATGACCGCGTTAGCGCCCACCGAGACATTGTTCCCCAGCTTCGCGCTCGGATCGATCACGGCGCTGGGCGCGATATTTTGCGCGGGCTGCGGCGTGGTGTCCAGCAGTTGTGCCATACGGGCATAAGTCAGGTAAGGGTTTTTCACCACCAGCGCGGCGGTTTTACACCACTCCAGATCCGCTTCCGTCAGCACCACGGCTGAGGCCTGAACCTGTGCGAGCTGCTCGCGGTAGCGGCTGTTGGCAAGAAAAGTGATTTGACCAGGGGTGGCGGATTGCATAGAAGCAATGCCGGAGATGGCGATATCGCCATCTCCGTGCAATTCTGCATCCAACTGCTGGGCTAAATCAGCCAGTCGAATTGATGACATCGATTATTTAACCTGTTTCAGCACGTCAGCAGTAATGTCTTTCGCGTTAGAAGCATAGGCAACGGCATTGGCGTCGATTACCACGTCATACCCTTCGCTGTCCGCCACTTTCTTCACTGCGTCCTGAATACGGCTCAGCAGTTTGTTACGCTCTTCCATCTGACGACGGCGGTTATCCTGATCGAAAGCCTGCGCTTTCGTCGAGAATGCTTCGCGCTGTGACATGATGTCTTTTTCCATGCGGCTGCGGTCGCTGGCCTTCATGGTTGAACCATCACGCTGCAGTTTCTGCATTTTAGTCTGCAGATCGCGCTCCTGGCTCTGCAGCTCAGTGGCACGGCCCTTGAATTCGTTTTCCAGCTGTTTAGCAACGGTCGCACGTTGCGGTAACTGTTGGAAAATGCTGGACACGTTTACCACTGCAATTTTGTCAGCAGCCTGAACGCCCGCGGAAACCGCTAAAGCAAGACCCAGACCTGCGGCACACAACAACTTTTTCACTATAAACTCCTTACCATCAACGTTTGTGTCAGCGACACAGTGTTGGCATCGTCCGGCTCCCGTCTGGCGCCGGCGCGATGCCGTACTACGACTCTGCTTCCGTGCTCAGAACCTTACCAGGTTTTACCGATGTTAAACTGGAACTGTTCTGCTTTGTCTCCCTCGACTTTCTTCACTGGCTGTGCGTAGGAGAACACCAGTGGTCCAAGTGGCGACATCCACTGCAGCGCAAGACCGGCAGAGACGCGAATGTTGTTCGGGTCGCTGTAGTCCGGAATGCCCGCCGCGCGGGTTTCCGCGGTGTTCTGCCACTTGGTATCCCAGACGGTACCGGCATCCATAAATACCGAGGTACGTACTGAGTTTGCATATTTCTCGCTCAGGAACGGCGTTGGCGTAATCAGCTCAAGGCTGGCGATCGCCATGGCGTTACCGCCCACCGCATCGTCAGACTTACAGATGCCGTCCGGATCGGTCAGATTACAGCTCGACGAACGATCGTTCAGGTAAGCGGCTTTCGGACCAATGGTGTTGGACTGGAAGCCACGCACGGTGCTGGAACCGCCGGCGTAGAAGTTCTCATAGAACGGCATCTCTTTGCCACCGAGTCCGTCACCGTAGCCAACACGGCCACGACCCAGCACCACCCAGGTGCCATCACGGTTCAGCGGCACGTACTGCTGGGTGTCCAGCGTCGCTTTGTAGAACGAGTTATCAGAGCCCGGGATGGTCACTTTACCGTTCAGGTTGGTACGGTTACCGCGCGTCGGGAAGAAACCACGATCGAGCGTGTTGTACGTCCAGCCGTAGTTGAAGGTGAAGTCATCCGCAGAGAAATCACCGTCATCATTCAGCCCCTGATGACGACCCACCGAGTCAAGGTAACGCCACATCGCCACCTGCGGACGCATGTTGGACAGGTCGTTGTGCACATAACCTAAGCCGACGCGCAGCGTGTTGTTTTCGTTAACCGGGAAGCCGAGCGTACCGTCCACACCGTAACTTTTGTTGGTGTAGTCGGAGAGATCAGCATCATCCGCTTTAAAGTCGTTGTAGAAGAGGCGACCGCCGAGGCTCACACCGTCCACCGTGAAGTATGGATCGGTGAGTGAGAATTCTGCGTAGGTCTGGTAGTCGTTCTTGGTACCGCTGATGCCGACGGTATTACCGGTGCCGAGCCAGTTCTCCTGGGTCACGCCGACCTGGAAGCTGACGCCACTCTCCGTACCGTAACCCACACCAAAGTTGAAGGTACCGGTGTTACGCTCTTTGACTTTGTAAACCACGTCAACCTGGTCTGGCGAGCCCGGAACGCGCTGGGTATCAACGTCCACGGTTTCGAAGTAACCGGTACGGTTCAGGCGCTCTTTGCCCTGATCGACGAGGTCGCTGCCCAGCCATGCGCCTTCCATCTGACGCATTTCGCGGCGCAGTACGGCATCTTTCGAGGTGTCGTTACCTTCAAAACGCACTTTACGCACGTAATAACGGTTACCGGCATCAACGTTGATGTGCAGCTTAACGGTTTTATCCGCATCGTTGATTTCCGGCTGCGTCACCACGCGAGGATAGGCGTAGCCGTAACGGCCCAGCAGCTTCTTGATGTCATCTTCCATCTGGGTGACTTTGGTGCCGTTATACAGCTCACCGTTAGGAATCTGCGTCAGGTGCTCAATTTCCGCCGAGTGGCCCGCCATACTGCCGTTGACGATCACGCCGGCAATCTTGTACTGATCGCCTTCAGTGATGTTGACGGTGATGTAGATGCCTTTCTTGTCCGGCGTCAGGCTCACCTGCGTGGAATCAATATTGAAACGCGCATAACCGCGATCCAGATAGAAGCTGCGCAGGGTTTCGAGATCGCCCGCCAGTTTCTGCTTCTGGTATTTACGATCGCCCACCACGTTCCACCACGGCACTTCATCGCGCAGCTGGAAGCGGGAGATCAGTTCATCTGAGCTGAACGCTTTGTTGCCGACAATGTTGATCTGCTGGATCTTGGCCGAGACGCCTTCCTGGAAGACGAATTTCAGATCGACACGGTTACGCGGCAGCGGCGTCGCGATGGCTTTGACGCTGGCGGTATATTTACCGACGCTGTAGTAAAAGTCCTCCAGCCCCTTCTCGATGGAAGAGAGCGTGGTGCGGTCAAGCGCTTCGCCAACGCGCACACCGGAGGCCTCAAGGTTCTCCTTCAGCTGATCCTCTTTCACCGCTTTGTTACCGGAGAAGGTGATGCTGGCAATGGTCGGACGTTCCTTCACCTGAACAATCAGGGTGGTGCCGTCACGCAGAACCTGGACATCTTCAAAGTTACCGGTAGCGAACAGTGAGCGAATGGTGTTTCTGATGTCATCATCATTCACCGTATCACCGACGCGTACCGGCATGCTGAGCAGAGCCGCGCCGACGGCGACTCGCTGTAGACCTTCGAAATGAATGTCCTTCACTACGAAATCGTCTGCACCGTAAACGGTGGCGCTGCTAAACAGCAGCGACGCTATGAGCAACTTTTTCATCGCCATCGTTGTTATGCGTTTTCCTAACACATCCCGCGCCTGTCTGCGTTTCAGCGATTACAGGCGAGAGAAATCATTGAAAAGTGCAAGCCCCATTAAAAGCACCAGCAAAATTGAGCCGATGCGATAACTGAAGTCCTGAACTCGCTCGGACACCGGTCCACCTTTGATCTTTTCGATCGCCAGAAAGAGCAGATGTCCACCATCTAAAACCGGCAGAGGGAACAGATTGATGATCCCTAAGTTGACGCTAATCAGCGCGAGGAACATCAGGTAATAAATCACCCCATATTCAGCTGATAATCCGGCACCCTGCGCAATCGAAATTGGCCCGCTCAGGTTATTCAGCTTGACGTCCCCGGTTATCAACTTGCCCAGCATCGAAACCGTCAGCTTCATCAGTTGCCAGGTTTTGACACCGGCTTCACCAATCGCGGCGAAAGGTCCGTACTGTTTTACCGTTTTGTACTCATCCGGCAGCGGGATCACACGCGGGATCACCCCGGCAAAACCTTCCGCTGCGTTGCCCGGTTTCGCTTCCGGCGTTAGCGTCAGCGTTAACGGTTCACCGTTACGCTCAACCTCCAGCGCCATGTTTTTGCCGGGATTATCCCGAACCTGAGCCGCAAAAACCTGCCATTGCGTTAATGGCTGACCATCGACTTTAACGATCCTGTCGCCGGCTTGCAAACCGGCAGCACTTGCCGGTGAACGCGCCTGCACTTCTGCCAGCGTGGTTTCGATTTGCGGCCCGCGCGGTCGAATACCTAAAGCGACCACCGGGTCCTGTTTGTCCGGTTCAAATTGCCAGTCACGCAGATTGAGCTGCTTCTGCTGCGTCGCCTGCTGACCAAACTGTGACACGGTCAGCGTGGCACTGCTGTCGCCGATTTTACCGATCAGCGCCAGGCGCACAGCATCCCAGTCAGGCGTTTCGATACCGTCAACCGCTTTAAGTTCCATGCCGGAGGTAATTTGCGCTTCTGCCGCGACGGAACCGCTCATAATTTCGCCGACCACCGGGCGAACACCCGGCACACCATGGATGAACACCACCCAGTAGGCAAACACGGCAAAGATGAAATTGGCGATGGGACCGGCGGCAATGATTGAGGCACGCTGCAGCACGGTTTTATTGTTGAAGGCCTGATGACGCAGCTCAGCGGGCACGCTCTCAACACGCTCGTCGAGCATTTTGACGTAGCCACCGAGCGGAATCAGCGCGATCACGTATTCCGTGCCCTGGCGGTCAGTGCGACGCCACAGGGCTTTGCCGAAACCGATCGAGAAGCGTTCTACTTTGACACCGCAGCGACGCGCCACCCAGAAGTGGCCGAACTCGTGCACCGTAATCAGCACGCCGAGCGCCACGATAAAGGCGACAAAACTCCAGAGTATGCTCAACATCGTCGCTTATCCTCAGAGGGTGCGGAACACCAGCAGCAGCAGGCAGGCAAATACCGGCACCGCGGCTGTCAGGCTATCAATGCGATCGAGGATACCACCGTGCCCCGGAATCAGGTTACCGCTGTCTTTGATACCGGCTTCACGTTTGAACATACTTTCCGTGAGATCGCCCAGCACGGAGGCCAGCGTGGCAATCACGGCGCAGATAATCAGCGTGCCCGGTGCCACCGATAGCGGGGCCAGCAGCGCAAACAGCCAGGCGATAATCGCCGATGACAGCAGTCCGCCAAAGAAGCCTTCCCAGGTTTTGCCCGGCGAGACTTTCGGCGCCAGCTTATGCTTGCCGAACAGACGACCAAACATGTAAGCACCGGAATCCGCGCCCCAGACGAGGAACATCACGAACAGCAGCCACCAGGCGCCGGCGAAATGGTCGGTGTCATAGTGATACTGGCGCAGCGCCATCATGCCCCAGAAGAACGGCACCACGGTCAGCACGCCAAACAGCAGGCGCAGCGGACGCGATGCGCGCCACAGCGCAGCGGAGGCCGGATAAAACAGCACGAGAAACAGCGCGACAATCCACCAGCCCAGCGAGGCCCAGAGCGAGCTCTCCATCTGGAACTGGTGCAGATTACGTTGATAGGGTTGCAGGGTGAACAGCATCACCGCCAGCAGCAGGCCGCATAGCACCGCCAGCCAGATACGCTGCTGACGCGTTGCCATCCCCGCCAGCTGCCCCCACTCCCAGGCGGCAAGCATGCAGATGATGATGGTGGTAATCGCAAAACCGGACAGCGGCAACCAAAACAGAGCAGCGATCACCAGCGGAATCAGAATAAACGCGGTGATCAGACGAGACTTCAGCAAAGGTTACCCCCAGGTTGCTCAGGCGCCGCCTGGTGCAGCGCCGCCATAGCGTCGCTCCCGCAGAGAGAATGCATTCAGTGCACCTTCAAAAACGTGTTCATCAAAATCAGGCCAGAGAACATCGGTAAACCAAAACTCAGCATAGGCGATCTGCCACAGCAGGAAGTTGCTGATCCGATGCTCTCCCCCGGTCCTTATCACTAAATCCACCGGCGCCAGCTCCTGCATACACAGATGCGGAGCCAGACTTTCTTCAGTTATCTGGTCAGGACGTAGCAGTCCTTCCTGAACCTGTTCAGCCAGTTTTTTTACACCCTGGATAATATCCCAACGGCCGCCATAGTTGGCAGCAATGTTGAGGGTGAGTCCATCATTTTGCTGAGTCAGTTCCTCGGCGCGGCGAATGCGTTCCTGAATGCGGTTATTGAAACGGCTGATATCACCAATAATGCGCAGACGCACATTGTGCTTGTGCAGGCTTTTGACTTCGCTGTCGAGCGCCCAGACAAACAATTCCATTAAGGCCGTCACTTCCTGTACCGGTCGGCTCCAGTTTTCACTGCTGAACGCATAGAGCGTGAGCGCTTCCAGCTTGTTGCTGACCGCAAAGCTGACGGCCCGGCGTACTGATTTTACCCCGGCTTTGTGGCCTGAAATACGCAGTTTGCCCTGATTTTTTGCCCAGCGACCATTACCATCCATAATGATGGCCACGTGACGTGGCGTGCAGTACGACCCGTCATCGATTGTATTGTGATTGTTGGACGACATAACGCGTAATAATTCCTTTCATCAGAAATGCTGTGGTTTCTGAATACATTGCGCCTGCGGCAAACGCCGGTAACCTCACCGGATGACATCGAAACAATGTCGGGCCGTAAAACGCGAGCGAGCGACTATACCATTTTCACCCTGAGCGAACAAATAGCGCCACCATCAACCGGCTAAACGAAAGCGCGGCAGCAACGCCGTGGCCCGCACGCGTGCGATCCGATCAATCTCCATCACGTCATCCACGCTGCCCGGCTCCTGACACTGCAGGGTTGCCAGCACTTCACTGTTGATGGCCGCGATATCGGTAAAGCGAATCTGATGCTGCAGAAATGCCGCTACCGCGACTTCATTGGCTGCGTTCAGCGTGGTGGTGGCCGCCTGTCCGGTTGCGCATGCATCGATTGCCAGCTTCAGGCAGGGATAGCGTTCGTAGTCCGGCTCAGCAAACGTCAGCGCCTTCATTCGGGTGAAATCAAGCGGCGTTACGCCTGCGGTAATACGTGCCGGCCAGGCCATGCTGTGGGCGATTGGCGTGCGCATATCGGGTGAACCCAGCTGCGCCAGCACGCTACCGTCGCAGTATCGCACCATGGAGTGAATCACCGACTGCGGATGCAGGATGACCTCCATTTGTGCGTCGGTGGCGTTAAACAGCCAGCGGGCTTCAATGTATTCAAGACCTTTATTCATCATGGTGGCCGAATCAACGGAGATTTTACGCCCCATTGACCAGTTCGGATGCGCACAGGCCTGATCTGGCGTCATAGCGGCCAGCTCGGCTAATGGCGTGTCACGAAAAGGACCACCCGATCCCGTAAGGAGAATCGACTCGATGCCATTCTCCCGCAGATCAGCGTACCCCAACTGATGCTGTATGGAAGCGGGCAAACTCTGAAAAATGGCGTTGTGCTCGCTGTCGACCGGCAGCAGCTGCGCCTGATGCTGGCGTACCGCCTCCATAAACAAACGGCCGCATGTGACAAGCGATTCTTTATTGGCAAGCAGGACGGTTTTGCCGGCGCGAATGGCGGCCAGCGTTGGTTGTAAGCCGGAAGCGCCCACAATGGCGGCCATTACCTGATCGACCTCATCCAGTGCGGCCAGTTCGCAGGCGGCCTGAACGCCGGAGAGCACTTCCGTATCGATGTTGAGTGCTTTCAGTCGTTCACGCAGCGCCGCAGCGGAAGCGTCGTCGGACATCGCCGCGTAGCGCGGTTTAAATTGCTGACACTGTTCGGCCATCAGCGCCACATTCTGACCGGCCACCAGCGCAGTCACCTGATAGAGCTCAGGATGCGCCGCCACTACCGCCAGCGTGCTGGTGCCAATTGAGCCGGTCGAACCCAGCAGAGTTAATCGCTTCATGGTGCTGTCCCTGTGAAGTCGTGGTGCGCGCCCGCGCGTACGCCGGGCACAATGTAAAACGCCGCCAGAGTCGTACTACGTCTCTGAACGGCGTTTTGTCAGGCAAATGACGGAATCAGAATTCCATCAGTTCCTTCTCTTTCTCGGCCAGCGCCGCATCAACGTGCTTGATGCGAACGTCGGTCATTTTCTGGATCTCGTCCTGCGAGCGACGTTCGTCGTCTTCGCTGATCTCTTTGTCTTTCAGCAGCGCCTTGATCTTGTCGTTCGCGTCACGGCGCACGTTGCGCACAGAAACACGGCCCTGCTCGGCTTCGCCACGCACAACCTTGATCAGATCTTTACGACGCTCTTCGGTCAGCGCAGGCAGTGGAACACGAATGTCGCTACCGGCTGAGCTTGGGTTGAGGCCGAGGTCAGAAGCCATGATGGCTTTCTCGACTGCCGGACCCATTGAGCGATCGAACACGTTGATTTTCAGCGTGCGTGAATCTTCAACGGTGACGCTGGCCAGCTGACGCAGCGGCGTTGGCGTACCGTAATATTCCACAACGATGCCGTCGAGCAGTGAAGGCGAAGCACGACCGGTGCGCACTTTGCTGATGGTGTTTTTGAATGCTTCCACGCATTTGTCCATGCGCGTTTCAGCATCTTTTTTAATATCGTTAATCACGTTGAAACCCTTGGATTCGGTTTGACCTGGCCACTTCCGGACGCAGCGGAACGGAAACGGTATCGATAAACATCGATCATCCTGAATGCTGCGCGACAGCAGTGCAGCGCGCCAACAGAATATACCTTATTTTATCCTGCGTCGGGTATTAATGCGTAATCAGGGTGCCTTCTTTTTCACCCATCACCACGCGACGCAGCGCGCCAGGCTTGTTCATATTGAAGACGCGGATCGGCAGTTGATGGTCGCGCGCCAGCGTAAAGGCGGCCAGATCCATCACTTTCAGCTCTTTTTCCAGCACTTCACCGTAGGTCAGCTGTTCGTACAGCGTGGCATCCGGATTTTTCACCGGGTCGGCTGAGTAGACGCCGTCGACCTTGGTGGCTTTCAGTACCACGTCCGCTTCGATTTCGATGCCGCGCAGGCAGGCCGCTGAGTCGGTGGTAAAGAACGGGTTGCCGGTACCGGCAGAGAAGATCACCACGCGGTTATTGCGCAGCAGGCTGATGGCTTCTGCCCAGCTGTAGTTATCACACACGCCGTTCAGCGGAATCGCCGACATCAGGCGCGCGTTGACGTACGCACGATGCAGTGCGTCACGCATTGCCAGGCCGTTCATCACGGTCGCCAGCATCCCCATGTGGTCGCCGACCACGCGGTTCATACCTGCCTGCGCCAGACCCGCGCCACGGAACAGGTTACCGCCACCAATTACCACACCCACCTGAATGCCCAGCTCAACCAGCTCTTTCACCTCTTGCGCCATACGGTCAAGCACGCTCGCGTCGATACCAAAACCTTCGGCACCCTGCAGTGCTTCGCCGCTCAGTTTCAGTAAGATACGTTGATATACAGGTTTTGCGTTGGTCGCCATGGTCAATTCTTCCTGGAAGATAAGATGAATGAGAAGTTAAATCTGATCGATCATCCGCTTAGCGCGTGAGAAAAGCTATTGGGATGAGACTGAAAATTGCTGCGCCAAAACGCAGACAAAAAAGAACCGCCTCTCGGCGGTTCCTGCAAACCATTAAGACTGTTTGGACATGGCAGCAACTTCGGCTGCAAAGTCAGATTCGACTTTCTCAATGCCTTCGCCCACTTCGAAGCGGATGAAGTTGATCACGTCAGCGCCTTTCTCTTTCAGCGCCTGGCCAACAGTTTTGCTCGGATCGATAACGAAAGCCTGACCGGTCAGAGAGACTTCGCCGGTGAATTTCTTCATACGGCCTTCAACCATCTTCTCTGCGATCTCTTTTGGCTTGCCAGACTGCATCGCGATGTCCAGCTGAACCTGGTACTCTTTCTCAACCACGTCAGCAGAAACGTCTTCTGGCTTCACGAACTCTGGCTTGCTGGCAGCAACGTGCATCGCAATCTGCTTGCTCAGCTCTTCATCAGCGCCGGTGGTAGAAACCAGTACGCCGATGCGCGCGCCGTGCAGATAGCCGTTCAGCTCAGCACCTTCGAGGACAGCAACACGACGGATGTTGATGTTCTCACCGATTTTCGCAACCAGTGCCACGCGCTCTTCTTCGAACTGCGCTTTCAGAACTTCCACATCAGTCACTTTACCGGCAGCAGCAGCGTCCAGCACTTTGTCAGCAAAGGCCTGGAAACCGGCATCTTTTGCCACGAAGTCAGTCTGGCAGTTCACTTCCAGAATCACGGCGTAGCCGTCAGCGATTTTGGTTTTGATCACGCCGTCAGCAGCCACGTTGCCTGCTTTCTTAGCAGCTTTGATTGCACCAGACTTACGCATGTTCTCGATCGCCAGCTCAATGTCGCCGTTCGCTTCGGTCAGCGCTTTTTTGCAGTCCATCATGCCTGCGCCAGTACGCTCGCGCAGTTCTTTTACCAGTGCAGCGGTAATTTCAGCCATTCCAGAATCCTCGATTCGTCTCGCAGTGCTTTCACACTGTCAGAAACTTGTTGCGGAAAATTTACTTGCCCCGCCAGCCCGAACAGGGTGCGTGACTAAGTGAGATAAATAAAGGGGCCTTCACGGCCCCTTAACAGATCACATCTGATGTCTAAGGGCTCTCAGAAAGAGCGAACCTTATTAAGCTTCAGCAGCTTCTTCAGCCTGCTCAGCCAGGTCCTGTGAACGGCCTTCGCGCACGGTAGTGGCAACGGCAGTCAGGTACAGGCTTACAGCACGGATCGCATCGTCGTTACCTGGGATAACGAAATCAACGCCGTCTGGATCAGAGTTAGTATCAACGATAGCAAATACCGGGATACCCAGGTTGTTTGCTTCTTTGATTGCGATGTGTTCGTGGTCAGCGTCAACAACGAACAGTGCATCCGGCAGACCGCCCATATCTTTGATACCGCCCAGGCTGTTTTCCAGCTTGGCCAGCTCACGAGCACGCATCAGTGCTTCTTTCTTGGTCAGTTTGTCGAAAGTACCGTCCTGAGACTGAGTTTCCAGATCTTTCAGGCGTTTGATTGACTGACGAACGGTTTTCCAGTTGGTCAGCATACCACCCAGCCAGCGGTGGTTAACGAAGAACTGGTCGCAGCTCAGTGCAGACTCTTTTACCGCTTCGGCAGCAGCGCGCTTGGTACCAACAAACAGGATCTTACCTTTACGGGAAGAGATCTTGTTCAGCTCAGCCAGGGCTTCGTTGAACATTGGTACGGTTTTCTCAAGGTTGATGATGTGAACTTTGTTACGCGCACCGAAAATGAATGGCTTCATTTTTGGGTTCCAGTAACGGGTCTGGTGACCGAAGTGAACACCAGCCTTGAGCATGTCGCGCATGGAAACAGTTGCCATGATTACCTCTAAAAGTTTGTTTGGGGTTGGGCCTCCATGTATCCCATACAACCGACCTCTTACGAGGCACCCCGGCGTACGTGTCGATACATGTGTGTTTTAGTACACATAATGAGATTTATGCGTTTCCTGCCCTCTCATACGAGGTGACAGAGAATCGTCGGCGCGCTTTATACCACAATGCGCAGGAATACGCCAACAGTTGTTAGCATGAACGGCAGGCTGTAATCCCGATTTGGCAGCCCATTTGCTGACTGCTAACATGACTGCCACAGAACTCATTATTGTCGAAAATTGCGGCGATTGCGGATTATTTAATGGCCATTTCAATCAAAACCCCAGAAGAAATCGAAAAAATGCGCGTGGCGGGCCGTCTGGCTGCCGAAGTGCTGGAGATGATCGCTCCACACGTCGTGCCGGGCGTCACCACCGGCGAGCTTGACCGTCTGTGCCACCAGCACATCACCGAAAAGCAGCAGGCCATTTCAGCCTGTCTCGGCTACCACGGTTTCCCGAAATCGGTGTGTATTTCGGTCAACGAAGTGGTATGTCACGGTATTCCCAGCGACGATCGCGTGCTGAAAGACGGGGATATCGTTAACGTCGACGTCACGGTGATCAAAGATGAGTACCATGGCGATACGTCAAAGATGTTCATCGTCGGCAAACCGACGATTCAGGGCGAGCGCCTGTGCCGGGTTACGCAGGAGAGCCTGTACATTGCGCTGCGTCTGGTGAAGCCGGGCATTCGCCTGCGTGAACTGGGCCGGGCGATTCAGAAATACGTGGAAGCACAGGATTTTTCCGTGGTTCGCGAGTATTGCGGACACGGCATCGGTAAAGGCTTCCATGAAGAGCCGCAGGTGCTGCATTACGATGCCGACGACAGCGGCGTGGTGCTGCAGGCTGGCATGACGTTTACCGTCGAACCGATGGTAAACGCCGGTGATTATCGCATCCGCACCATGAAAGATGGCTGGACGGTGAAAACCAAAGATCGCAGCTTGTCCGCACAGTATGAGCATACTATTGTGGTGACGGAAAACGGCTGTGAAATCCTGACGCTGCGCGCAGACGACACTATTCCAGCGGTGCTGGAAAACAACGCGTAACGCTCGTGATCAGGATAACAGGCCGGCTCAAAACGAACGCCTGTCAGTTTAGGTTCACCCATCCCTGCACCTCCCGTAGCGGCGCCATCAGTTGCGCGTTAACCCGCGCCGCTACTGCGGTGATGTCACGGACGGTGGCTAACTGAACGGCATCACGGCGTTAAGCCCGCTTTTTATGGCGCAGAAGAGGCATGTTGATGAGTGGTAGCGTGACCGAAGCAGTACACAAAGGCCTGACCGATTCCCCCGCCAGCTGGCCAGACGACGCGCTGACGCGCGACAAACTCAAACAGTATCTTGAACAGTTTCAGCAGCATCTGGGCAGCGCTTTTGACGCCGGTAGCGATATCGAATCATTGATTGATGCGCGCACGCTGTTTATCGATCGCCTGCTGCGCCGGCTGTGGCGGCTGTTTGGCTTTGACCAGATGAAAGAGATCGCGCTGGTGGCGGTGGGCGGCTATGGCCGCGGCGAGCTGCATCCGCTATCGGACATCGACGTGCTGATCCTGAGTCGTCAGCCACTGGACGAAGCTGCCGCACAGCGCACCTCAGAACTGCTGACGCTGATGTGGGATCTTAAGCTGGAGGTCGGCCACAGCGTACGCACGCTGGAAGAGTGTCTGCTGGAGGGCTTGTCGGATCTCACCGTCGCCACCAACCTGATTGAGTCGCGCATGCTGACCGGCGACGTGGCGCTGTTTCTCGAACTGCAAAAGAATATCTTCAGCGACGGTTTCTGGCCGTCGTCACGCTTCTTCGCCGCCAAAATTGAGGAGCAGCTGGAACGCCATCAGCGTTATCACGGCACCAGCTACAACCTCGAACCGGATATCAAAAGCAGCCCGGGCGGGCTGCGCGACATTCATACTCTGCAGTGGGTCGCGCGCCGCCACTTTGGCGCCACCACCATGGATGAGATGGTCGGCTTTGGCTTTCTCACTGAAGCCGAACGCAATGAGATCAATGAGTGCCAGGAATTTCTCTGGCGCATCCGTTTCGCGCTGCACCTGACGCTGCCGCGCTACGATAACCGCTTACTGTTCGATCGCCAGCTCAACGTGGCACAGCGCCTCAACTATGGCGGCGAAGGCAATGAGCCGGTTGAGCGCATGATGAAAGATTTCTATCGAGTCACGCGCCGTATCGGCGAGCTGAACCAGATGCTGCTGCAGCTGTTTGACGAAGCCATTCTGGCACTGTCGACCACCGAGAAGCCGCGCAGCATCGATGAGGATTTTCAGCTGCGCGGTAATCTGATCGACCTGCGCGATCCCACGCTGTTTGAGCGCGAGCCGCAGGCGATTCTGCGCATGTTTTACGTGATGGTGCGTAACGAAACCATTACCGGCATCTATTCCACCACGCTGCGCCAGCTGCGCTACGCCCGCCGTCATCTGCAACAGCCGCTGTGTCAGATCCCCGAAGCGCGCCGCACCTTTATGGCAATTCTGCGCCATCCTGGCGCGGTAAAGCGCGCGCTGCTGCCGATGCATCGCCACAGCGTACTGTGGGCCTATACGCCGCTGTGGGGCAACATTGTCGGCCAGATGCAGTTCGACCTGTTCCACGCCTACACCGTGGATGAGCACACCATCCGCGTGTTGCAGAAGCTGGAAAGTTTTGCCGACGAAGCCACGCGCCCGATGCACCCGCTGTGCGTCGAGCTGTGGCCGCGTCTGCCGCAGCCGGAGCTGTTGCTGATGGCCGCGCTGCTGCACGATATCGCCAAAGGGCGCGGTGGCGACCACTCGATTCTCGGCGCGCAGGACGCGCTGGACTTTGCTGAGCTGCACGGCCTCAATTCGCGCGAAATGCAGCTGGTGGCCTGGCTGGTGCGTCATCACCTGCTGATGTCGGTGACGGCTCAGCGTCGCGACATTCAGGACCCCACGGTGATTCAGCAGTTTGCTGAAGTGATGCAAAATGAAAACCGGCTGCGCTATCTGGCCTGCCTGACGGTTGCCGACATCTGCGCCACCAATGAAAGCCTGTGGAACAGCTGGAAACAGAGCCTGCTGCGCGAGTTGTTCTTCGCCACCGAAAAACAGCTGCGCCGCGGCATGGAGAACAGTCCGGATCTGCGTGAGCGCGTGCGTCATCACCGGCTGCAGGCGCTGGCGCTGCTGCGCATGGAAAATCTCAATGAAGAGCGCCTGCACCATATCTGGAGCCGCTGTCGCGCCGACTATTTCCTGCGCCACACGCCCAACCAGCTGGCGTGGCATGCGCGTCATCTGATCAATCACGACCTCAGCAAACCGCTGGTGCTGGTCAGTCCGCAGGCCACGCGCGGTGGCACCGAGATCTTTATCTGGAGCCCGGATCGCCCTTACCTGTTTGCCGCCGTCGCCGGAGAGCTCGATCGCCGCAATCTGAGCGTGCACGATGCGCAGATCTTTACCAGCCGCGACGGCATGGCCATGGACACCTTTATTGTGCTGGAGCCGGACGGCAGTCCGCTGGCAGCAGATCGCCATCCGCTGATTATCCAGGCGCTGGAGCAGGCGATCACCCAAACGCAGTGGGTGCCACCGCGTACGCGCCGGCCGTCGTCACGTCTGAAACACTTCAGCGTCGATACCGAAGTCAACTTTTTGCCCACCCATACCGACCGCCGCAGCTATCTGGAGCTGGTGGCGCTGGACCAGCCAGGTTTGCTGGCGCGCGTCGGCGAAGTGTTTGCTGACCTCGGTGTTTCGCTGCACGGCGCCCGCATCAGTACCATCGGCGAACGGGTGGAGGATTTGTTCATCCTTGCCAACAGCGAACGACGTGCGCTGGATGCCGAAATGCGCTCCGTGCTGCAACAACGGTTGACAGAGGTACTTAATCCAAACGATAAAATGTGACCCGGCTTCCATTCTTCACGTTGCCGATGCATTGGCCTGGTGACCCGGCCCATCCGTGGATCTCGCTCCGATAGGCGCGCCACCGTTCTGCAGCATGAAGGATGTTTGCCCGATAATTTTACTCTGCACGCCAGCTGGCGTGCATCCGCAATGACAGACTCAGGAATTAAATATGCAACAGTTACAGAGCGTTATCGAATCTGCCTTTGAACGCCGCGCCGACATTACGCCGACCAGCGTGGACAGCGCCACCCGTGAAGCAATCAACCAGGTGATTGGCCTGCTGGACAGCGGTGAACTGCGCGTGTCAGAAAAGATCAACGGCGAATGGGTAACGCATCAGTGGCTGAAGAAAGCGGTACTGCTGTCGTTCCGTATCAACGACAACCAGGTGATCGACGGAGCAGAGACCCGCTTCTACGACAAAGTGCCGATGAAATTTGCCGGCTGGGATGAAGCGCGCTTTAAAAGCGCCGGCTTCCGCGTCGTGCCACCGGCCGCAGTGCGTCAGGGTGCATTCATCGCGCGCAATACCGTGCTGATGCCGTCCTATGTCAACATCGGTGCGTATGTCGATGAAGGCACCATGGTAGACACCTGGGCCACCGTCGGCTCCTGTGCGCAGATTGGTAAAAACGTGCACCTGTCCGGCGGCGTCGGCATCGGCGGCGTACTGGAACCGCTGCAGGCCAATCCAACCATCATCGAAGATAACTGCTTTATCGGTGCCCGTTCCGAGATCGTTGAAGGCGTGATCGTCGAAGAAGGTTCAGTGATCTCCATGGGCGTTTACATCGGCCAGAGCACCAAAATTTATGACCGCGAAACCGGTGAAGTGCACTACGGCCGCGTACCGGCAGGTTCGGTGGTGGTTTCCGGTAACCTGCCGTCTAAAGATGGCAGCTACAGCCTGTACTGTGCGGTGATCGTGAAGAAAGTTGACGCGAAAACGCTGGCAAAAACCGGCATCAACGAACTGCTGCGTACCATCGATTAAGTTTTTTCTTCCCGCTTATTTTCAAACCCACGGGCCTGTATTCAGGCCCGTCATTTTTTCTTTACACTCCTGCCGCTATTACCTGTTTCGCGCCGCGAATTAACTGGTGCGTTTGTTTTTCAAACAGGTCATAATCCGCGCCAGTTAACTCCGGTCGCGCACTGTTCATCCCGGTTTTTGTGTCTACAGTTGATTAAATATGCCGTAAGCGTTCGGTTCGTTGCGCTTATTACGCAGCCGAATGATGATGATAATCCTGCGCGCTCACTCACTCTCAGATGGAATATAAACGCTATGTACGACAACCTGAAAAGCTTAGGTATCAGCAATCCTGAAGACATTGACCGCTACAGCCTGCGTCAGGAAGCCAACAACGACATCCTGAAAATCTACTTCCGCAAAGACAAGGGCGAGTTCTTCGCCAAAAGCGTGAAGTTTAAATACCCGCGTCAGCGCAAAACCGTGGTGGCCGATCACACCACCCAGGGTTATAAAGAGATTCAGGAAATCAGCCCTAACCTGCGTTACGTGATCGACGAACTGGATCAGATCTGCCAGCGCGATCAGGTAGAGGTGGATCTGAAGCGCAAAATCCTCGCCGATCTGCGCCATCTGGAGAACGTGGTGTCGAACAAAATCGCGGAAATCGAATCCGATCTCGATCAGCTGACCCGCAACGGTCGCTAATTCCCGCCACTTCTCAGGCCAGCCATTGCTGGCCTTTTTTATGCCTGCTCATCAAGCTGCAGCGCCACATACAGCAGCAGCCGATCGTCAAAGTTCGCCAGGTTGAGGCCGGTCAGTTCCGAGATGCGGTTCAGGCGGTACTCCAGCGTATTACGATGAATAAACAGCGCACGCGCCGTGGCGCTCGGCTGCACGTTATGACTGAACCACGCAACCAGCGTGCGCCGCAGCAAACCGTTATTGTCCATACTTTTCAGCTTTGCCAGCGGACGTGCCAGCTCGCTGGCCTGCCAGCCGCCGCGCAGGCTATCCAGCAGCACTGGCAGCACCAGATCCTGATAGAAGAAGCTCCGCTGCTGCGGCATGCGCTGTTTGCCCACCATCATGGTGGTGCGGGCAGTGCGGTAAGAGCGCGCAATGCTGCCGGGCCCGGTAAAGAAATTGCCGAGCGCGATACGCATCCGCACCTGACCGCTCTCTTTCATGCGCTGCAGCAGTTGATCGACGCGGCGGCGGTGATCGTCCTGATCGTAACGGCCATGAGCATTCAGAGCTGGCTTCAGCACCACCATTTCGGTGAGCGAAACAATGGCGATCAGGTTATCGCGATCGGGCGTGGTCAGCAGCGTCTGTAATTGCTGCAGCTCCGACATCGCGCTGTCGACTCCCAGCTGTCCGCTGTCCACTTCCACCACCGCCACCACGCGCGGCTGATTGAGATCGATGCCCAGTCGCTGCGCCCATTCGTTCAGCGCTGGCGACAGCGTATCGCTGCGGATCAGGTTCAGCACCAGCTCCTCACGCAGGCGGCTGTCCTGCGCCAGCATATGCAGCAGGCGCGCCTGTTCCAGCATCATCTCTGCCGTCATGCACACCAGCTCGCCGTAGTGGCGTAGTGTGCTGGGCTGGCCGGTGAGGCCAATTACGCCGACGATGTCGCCATCAATGCGCAGCGGCAAATTGATGCCCGGCCGCACACCGTGCAGGTGTTTAGCCACCGCTTCGTCAATATCAACCACCCTGCCCTGTGACAGCACCAGCAGCGCGCCCTCGTGCAATTCGCCAATACGCTCGCGATCGCCACTGCCAATAATGCGGCCGCGCGCATCCATCACATTGACATTACTGTCGATAATTTTCATGGTGCGGGCAACGATATCCTGAGCCAGTCGCGCATCAAGATGATAGGTGGCCATCAAACACTCCAGAATTCGGGACGAACCGACAGAATACGCATCCCGATTGCCCCTGGCATTGTGCAACTGCACATAGCCGCAGGGTGATTACCGGAATTGCGGCAGCGGTCACACTGGGAAGGCACAGATGACTGAGGGCGCAGCAGCATACAGGCAATAAAAAAGGCGAGCCGAAGCTCGCCTGAGAGACCAATAAAAGGATTACTGCATCAGCAGATAGAGGCTGCTGTCGCCGCGCTTGACGTTGAGCGCCAGCACCGACGGTTTGGTGTCGAGGATTTTACGCAGCTCGCCAAGGTTGCTTACCGCCTGCTGGTTCACACCGAGGATCACATCGCCTTTCTTCAGGCCGATACGTGCCGCAGCGCTGCCGGCTTTCACGCTGTCCACGCGCACGCCCTTCTGGCCGTTGCTGTCAACGTTACTGAGATCGGCGCCCTCAATGCCGGTGTAAATCGTCGCGGACTGCACTTTATCCTGTGAGCTCTGCTGCAGCTCAACCGTCACGTTGAGCGGTTTGCCGTCGCGCAGCAGGCCCAGCTGCAGTTTGGTGCCGACCGGCAGCGAGCCGACTTCCGCACGCAGCGCCGCAAAGCTGGTCAGCGCTTTACCGTTCATAGAGACCACCACATCGCCCGCTTTCACGCCGGCTTTCGCCGCCGCGGAGTTTGGCAGCACCTGGCTGACAAACGCGCCGCGCTGCGCATCCACTTTCATCGCTTTAGCCAGCTCGGAGTTGAGCTCGGTGCCCATAATGCCCAGCTCGCCGCGTTTCACCTGGCCATACTCCACCATCTGCGCGGTCAGGTTTTTCACCATGGAACTCGGGATGGCAAAGCCGATACCGATGTTGCCACCGTCCGGTGCGAGGATCGCGGTGTTAATACCGATCAGCTCGCCGTTCAGGTTAACCAGCGCACCGCCGGAGTTGCCGCGGTTGATGGCGGCATCAGTCTGGATAAAGTTTTCGTAATTTTCGACGTTAAGGCCGCTGCGCCCCAGCGCCGAGACGATGCCGGACGTGACCGTTTCGCCCAGGCCGTACGGGTTACCGATGGCCACGGTGTAATCACCGACGCGCAGATTGTCGGAGTCGGCGATCTTAATTGCCGTCAGGTTTTTCGCATCCTGCAGCTGGATCAGCGCGATGTCAGACTGCGGATCTTTGCCGATGACCTTAGCATCGTAGCGACGGCCATCGCTCAGCTGTACCTGAATTTTGGTGGCGTTATCTACCACGTGGTTGTTGGTAACCACATAGCCTTTGTCGGCGTTGATGATTACCCCAGAACCGAGCGCGCGGAACTGCTGCTTCTGCGCGTTGGCGCCATCGTCGCTACCGTCACCGCCGCCTCCCTGGCACATGGGTGAACCCTGGAACGGCGATCCGTCCTGACAGAACGGGGAATTATCGCCAAAGAATTGCTGAAACTGCTGCGGCATGCGCGGGGTTTTCACCGTGGTACTGCCTTCCACGCTGATACTGACCACGGAAGGCATCACTTTTTCCAGCATCGGTGCCAGGCTGGGCAGTTGCTGACTGGAGGAAGACGCTGTCTCCGCCGCGAAAACACTGACAGGGCTTAACGCCATGCCCAGACTAAGCGCCAGCGCACTTAACATTAATGTGCTTTTTTTCATTCGTCTGTGTCTCTCTGAAATTAACGTGCAGACCATTGCTGTGGTCGTGATGATGAGATTAAGTTTTTAGCGCGAAGTTCCTGATAAAGTATTGGGTAAAGGTAAAAATTTATTCTTCGTCTTTACAAAACTGCGCTTATTCCACCGCCATCAACCGACGATACTCATCCCAGGCGTAATTGTCCGTCATCCCGCTGATATAGTCCTGAATCAGCCGCGAGCGATAATAACGTTCCCATAACAATCGCTGATATTTATGCTGCACCACCAGGTTACGCATCTGTTGCTGATAAGCTTTACGATGTTTACCGGAAAGTTTATGAAACAGTCGGGTTTCGATCGGATGTTTCGCGAGAAAATCCTCATTCATCAGCGTGGAAAACTGTTCATAATCGAGCTGCATCAGCGACTGATAAATTTCCAGTAATCCTTTAATGACCCGATAACCCTGTAATTCCAGCTGCTCAACTTCAGGGTGATTAAACACCTGCTGGCGCGCCACGGTTTTAAATAATTTTAACAGGCGCCCTTCATCACCGTCGTCTTCCAGTAGCGCATGGTTAAAGTTGCCGGCAAAAATGGCAGGTAAATTATCAACAAAGCGGCGCACCGCATGGCTGACCAGCACGCTCTGGACGTTAACCCGCAGCGACATGAAAAATTGATCGCTAATACTGCGGCGCTTTTTCTGATTGGCCTCTTTCCACGCTTCATTAATGGTGCGGCTGAACGCGTCGCCGGGTTTCACCGGGCCCCAGGCGTTGAGCAAAGAATGATAGAGCGTATCGACGGTGAAGATATCTTTTTCTACGGCGTCATCAAGGTCGGCAATACAATAGGAGATATCGTCAGCCGCTTCCATTATCCAGGTCAGTGGATAACGGTGGTGCTCAGGTATATCCGTTGCCGCGCGGAGATCGGCCACATATTCACGTTCGGATAAATAGAAACCCGGCTTTTTCATTAACACGCTGAACTCCGCCGGCTTATCACCCTGCCACCACGCCGGCGCGGTGTATTTTAAAATACACGCTACCTGCGCATAGCTAAGATTTAGCTGCAGCAGGGTATGCACCAGCCGAATGGCCTGCGCATTCCCTTCGAAATGGCACAAATCCTGACGAATCATTGCATTTAACCGGTCGAAATCGGCACGCTGCGCGTCATCCGCCACGCCCGCCACCAGCGGATCCACCAGTTCGGCCGGCAGATTGTCATCAAACCAGTCATTGATCGCCGCTTCACCAAAATGGCCAAACGGCGGGTTGCCGACGTCGTGCAGCAGGCAGGCCATCTCCACCAGGCTCTCGACCGCGCCCTCAAAGCCATCGAGGCCGTAAGCCGCCAGCCCGCCGCCCTGGGTTTTCAGCGTATGCAGAATCTCTTTGGTGATGTAACGCCCGGTTTGCTGCACCTCAAGCGAATGGGTCAGGCGCGAGCGCACGGCCGCATTCCGCTCCAGCGGAAACACCTGGGTTTTTTGTTGCAGACGGCGAATCGCGGCAGAATTAATAATGCGTCCACGATCGCTTTCAAAGTGGCGGGTAATAAAGTATTCGCCTTCGGGATCTTTGCGGCTTGTATAAGGGCGGGTGAAACTGATCTTCTTCCTGAAATTGATCGTCGCCATTGTTACCCCTTATTTTTTCCTGAATTGATCCCCTTTGAGCCATGTTAGACTATGCCTCACTTTAGCCTTATACATCCATAACTACAGCGAGATTCTTTATGAAAGCAGGCATTATTGGCGCGATGGAGCAGGAAGTCACACTGCTGCGTGACAAAATTGAAAACCGTCAGACGCTGACGCTGGCCGGCTGCGAAATTTACACCGGTACGCTCAACGGCGTTGAGGTGGCTCTGCTGAAATCGGGCATCGGCAAAACCGCGGCGGCGCTGGGTACCACGCTGCTGCTGGAGCTGTGCAAACCGGATCTGGTGATCAACACCGGTTCCGCAGGCGGTCTGGCGCCAACCCTACAGGTGGGCGATATCGTGGTGTCCGATGAAGTGCGTTATCACGATGCCGATGTCACCGCTTTTGGCTATGAGCCTGGTCAGATGGCGGGCTGCCCGGCGGCGTTTGTCGCGGACAGCGCGCTGATTGCCGTCGCAGAGCAGGTGATCAAACAGCTGGATCTCAACGCGGTGCGCGGTCTGGTGGTCAGCGGTGACGCCTTTATCAATGGCGCCGCGCCGCTGGAGCGTATCCGCAGCACCTTCCCGCAGGCGATTGCGGTAGAGATGGAAGCCACGGCGATTGGTCACGTTTGCCATCAGTTTAAGGTGCCGTTCGTGGTGGTACGCGCTATTTCTGACGTGGCCGATAAAGCGTCGCATCTGAGTTTCGAAGAGTTCCTCAGCGTGGCGGCTAAACAGTCGTCACTGATGGTGGAAAACCTGCTGGCTCAGCTGGCGCGTGGCTAAATATCTGCTGCTCGGGCTGTGGCTGCTGTGCCACAGTCTGCTGGCCGCACCGCGCGTCATTACCCTGTCGCCGCATCTCACCGAACTGGCGTTTGCCGCCGGCATCACGCCAGTGGCGGTGAGCGCCTGGTCAGACTATCCCGCCGCTGCTCGCCAGCTGGAGCAGGTGGCGAACTGGCAGGGCATTCGCGTTGAACGCATTGTGCAGCTCAGGCCGGATGTGGTGCTGGCCTGGCGCGGCGGCAATCCGCTACGCCAGGTGGAGCAGCTACAGCGTCTGGGCATCCATGTGGAATGGATCGATCCGCAATCACTCGATCAGATGATTGACGCGCTGGCAGCGCTGCAGCGCTGGA
>NZ_SDFT01000090.1:0-38752 GCF_004916815.1 Pantoea sp. R102 | reverse complement strand
CGAGCATCAAGGCGGAGCCGATTCAGAATGGCCGTCAGCAGCAGCCGCGTGGACGTGGCCAGGGCCGCGCGGCTGCTGCTGACGGCCATTCTGAATCGGCTCCGCCTTGATGCTCGGATCCGGCTCAAAGCCCGGCAGCGCAATGCGCGGAATTTCCCGCTTCAGCAGGCGCTCGATATCACGCAGCAGCTTGTGCTCGTCCACGCACACCAGCGACAGCGCAGCACCGGTGGCCGCGGCACGCCCGGTACGGCCGATGCGGTGCACGTAATCTTCCGCTACGTTCGGCAGCTCGTAGTTGACCACGTGCGGCAGCTCTTCGATATCCAGACCGCGCGCGGCAATATCCGTCGCCACCAGCACGCGAATGCCGCCGGTTTTGAAGTCGGCCAGCGCACGGGTACGCGCGCCCTGGCTCTTGTTGCCGTGAATGGCGGCGGCAGTGATGCCATCTTTGTTGAGCTGCTCAGCGAGGTGGTTAGCACCGTGCTTGGTGCGGGTGAACACCAGCACCTGCTGCCAGTTGTCGCGACCAATCATCAGCGACAGCAGTTCCCGTTTGCGCTTCTTATCGACAAAATGCACCTGCTGCGACACCTGCTCGGAAGCAGTGTTGCGGCGTGCCACTTCCACCTGTTCCGGGTTGGTGAGCAGTTTTTCCGCCAGCGCTTTGATCTCGTCCGAGAAGGTGGCAGAGAACAGCAGGTTCTGCCGTTTGGCCGGCAGTTTTGCCAGCACGCGGCGAATGTCGTGGATGAAGCCCATGTCGAGCATACGATCCGCTTCGTCCAGCACCAGGATTTCCACCTGCGACAGATCGACCGCGTTCTGGTGCGCCAGATCGAGCAGACGCCCCGGCGTGGCGATCAGTACATCGACGCCGCCGCGCAGTTTCATCATCTGCGGATTAATGCTGACGCCGCCGAACACCACCAGCGAACGCATATTGAGGTACTGGCTGTATTCACGTACGTTTTCGCCAACCTGCGCCGCCAGTTCACGGGTGGGAGTGAGGATCAGCGCACGTACCGGACGGCGACCGCGCGCCGCTGCCGGTTTTTCTGACAGACGCTGCAGCAGAGGCAGCGTGAAACCGGCGGTTTTACCCGTGCCGGTCTGGGCGCTCGCCAGCAGGTCACGACCGGCCAGCACCACGGGAATCGCCTGACGCTGGATTGGCGTCGGTTCACGGTAGCCCTGTTCTGCTACCGCACGCAAAATATCGGCATTCAAGCCGAGAGAGTCAAAAGACATGCAGGTGTATTACTCCGAACCGCCCTGATCGCGCTGCGCGATGTAGTTTTCAGGGGGGATATGACGCAGCCTCAAGGCCTGCGTGTGAAAAGGGCACAAACTACCATGCGTAAGAGCGGCAGTGTAGCAGCTTTCCGCAAGAACCGCGACCAGCAAAACGTGAGGGTGATGGGCCGCTGCGCGGTAGCGCATAAAAAAGGAGCCGCAGTGGGCTCCTCTTTTCTTGCTGGCACGTCCGCTTAGCTGCGTTTTTTCTGCACGCGCTGCGGTGGCTCTTTGGCCAGCAGCGACACCAGCGCCGGGCCCACCAGCATTACCACGCCCAGACAACCAATCAGCAGATTGTTGTGAATGAAGCGTGAAATCAGGAACAGCGTCAGCATCGCCGCGCCGAAGTAGTATGTCGTCGTTACTTCTTCCAGAGAGTCACCAAAGCGGCGCAAACGGGCACTACGCTGCAGGGCCAGCATGGTGATAAACACCAGCGCATAAGCTGCCACCAGGGTACTGCTCACTTCGACCAGTGCCTTATGTTTCCAGCCCCACACCAGTGCCGCGATCACCAGCAGGTGGGTCGCAATATGCAGGCAGGTTTGACCGGTAACAATCTGAACACGATTAGACCATTTCATTCTCTTCTCCTGGCAGACCCAACAGGTCGCCCAAGTGTATCTGACCGCAGCCAGACGGATTTCCTCAATGTAAAGCAAATTTCGGATAACACCCTAATTTTCTGTCTCCAGCACCACCCATTTGTGACAAAGACTACACTTTGTTCTGTTGATGATGAAAAGGAGCGCGTCGCAGTATGCCACAAAACACGCAAGGATCTTCATTTAAAGTCCTGACGATCAATACCCATAAGGGGTTCACCAGCTTTAACCGTCGCTTTATCCTGCCGGAACTGCGCGACGCAGTGCGCGCGACTTCGGCGGATATCGTCTTTTTACAGGAGGTGATGGGCACGCACGCCATCCACTCCGCACACATTGAAAACTGGCCGGAAAATTCGCACTACGAATACCTTGCCGACACCATGTGGCACGATTTCGCTTACGGCCGCAACGCGGTCTATCCCGAGGGCCATCATGGCAACGCGATACTGTCACGCTTTCCGATCACCGAATACCAAAACCGCGATATTTCTGTCGCCGGCAGTGAGAAACGCGGCATGTTGCACTGCCAGATTAGCCTGCCGGATCGGCCGGAACCGATTCACACCTTGTGCGTGCACCTCGGCCTGAAAGAGAAGCATCGTCTGGCGCAGATGCGCATGATGTGTGAACTGATTGAGTCGCTGCCACCGGATGCGCCACTGGTGGTGGCCGGCGATTTTAATGACTGGCAGGTACGCGCTAATCGATTTTTACAGCGCGGAGCCGGTCTGCAGGAGGTGTTTAGCATGAAAAACGGTCGCCCGGCGCGCACCTTCCCGGCGCGCTTTCCGCTGCTGCGTCTCGATCGCATCTATATCCGAAATGCGTCGGTGAGCCAGCCGTGGGCGCTGCCGGTGAAACCCTGGTCACATCTGTCCGATCATGCCCCGCTGGCCGTGGAGATCTTTCTATGAATTTCAGCTGGCGCGAAGGTAACCAGCTGCGGCTGCTGGAAAATGGCGATCAATTCTTTCCGCGCGTCTCCGGCGCGATTCAGCGCGCCCAGCGTACGCTGCTGCTGGAGACGTTTATCCTGTTTGAAGATGAGGTCGGTAAGGCGCTGCACCGCGATCTGCTGGCCGCCGCGCAGCGCGGTGTTAAGGTGGAAGTGATGGTGGATGGCTACGGCTCGCCGGATCTTTCCACCCAGTACATCAACAGCCTGACCGAAGCAGGCGTGCGCTTTATCTATTACGATCCGCGTCCGCTGGTGATGGGCATGCGCACCAACGTGTTCCGCCGTCTGCATCGCAAAATTGTGGTAATTGATGAGGAGATTGCGTTTGTCGGCGGTATCAATTTCTCCGCCGAGCACAACACCGATTACGGGCCGGAAGCCAAGCAGGATTACGCCGTGGAGGTGAAAGGACCGGTGGTGCTGGACATCGCACGCTATGTACAGCAGGCGATCGGCAGCGAACAGGTAACGCGCCGCTGGTGGGGCGCGCGCTCCCAGCGCCTGGCGGTGAACGCCCTGCCCGGTGATGCGCAGGTGCTGTTTGTCTACCGCGATAACGATGAGCACCGCGATGACATCGAACAGCACTATCTCGATATGCTGCGCAAGGCGAAGCAGGATGTGATTATCGCCAACGCCTACTTTTTCCCCGGCTATCGCCTGCTGCGGGAAATGCGCAGCGCGGCCCAGCGCGGTGTGCGCGTGCGGCTGATTGTGCAGGGTGAACCGGACATGCCGATTGTCAAAGTCGGTGCCGAGCTGCTGTACAACTATCTGGTGGATGCTGGCGTTGAAGTGTACGAGTACTGCCGCCGCCCGCTGCATGGCAAAGTGGCGGTACAGGATCAGCAGTGGTCAACGGTCGGTTCCAGCAACCTCGACCCGCTCAGCCTGTCGCTGAATCTCGAAGCCAACCTGATTATCCACGACCACGCCTTCAACCAGACGCTGCGCGATAACCTTGAGCAGCTGCTGGCTGCGGACTGCGTGCGCGTCGATGAAGACAAGCTGCCGCCGCGCACCTGGTGGCAGCTGACCAAAAGCGTCGTCGTGTTCCATTTCCTGCGCCATTTCCCGGCCATCGCCGGCTGGCTGCCTGCCCATACGCCCCATTTGTCTCAGGTCGATCCGCCGGTGCAACCGGAAATGGAAACCCAGGACCGGGTTGAAGCCGATAACGAAGGAGCGAAACCCTGATGAGCAAAAAGAACCCGCGCTGGCAGTTAGCGAAAAAAATCCTTACCTGGCTGTTCTTCATTGCGGTGATCGTGCTGCTGGTGGTTTACGCACGCAAGGTGAACTGGGAGGACGTGTATAAGGTCATCGTCGGCTATAACCGCTACGTGGTGCTGAGCGCCGCCGCGTTAGTAGTGGTGAGCTACCTCACCTACGGTCTGTACGATTTGATTGGCCGCGCCTACTGCGGGCATAAACTGGCGAAACGTCAGGTGATGCTGGTGTCATTCATCTGTTACGCCTTTAACCTGACGCTGAGCACCTGGGTGGGCGGTGTGGCGATGCGCTATCGTCTCTATTCGCGCCTCGGCCTGCCCGGCGGCACCATCACGCGCATCTTTTCACTGAGTATTGCCACCAACTGGCTGGGCTACATTTTGCTGGGCGGCGTAGTGTTTGTCGCCGGTATGGTGCCGATTCCGCCCGGCTGGTTCATCGGCGAAGGCACGCTACGGGTAATTGGTGCGGTACTGCTGGCGATGGTGGCGGTTTATCTGTGGGCCTGTGCTTTCGCGAAGAAGCGCCGCTGGACGGTGAAGGGCCAGCATCTGCAGCTGCCCTCACTGCGCATGGCGCTGTTTCAGTTTGCCGTTTCCTGCGCCAACTGGATGGTGATGGGCACCATTATCTGGCTGCTGCTGGCGCGTGAAGTGGATTATCCCATCGTGCTGGGCGTGCTGTTAATCAGCAGTATTGCCGGGGTGATTATTCATATTCCGGCCGGCATTGGCGTGCTGGAAGCGGTGTTCCTCGCGCTGCTCAGCGGCCAGCATGCTTCGCACGGTGAGATTATCGCCGCGCTGCTGGCTTATCGCGTGCTCTATTTTATTCTGCCGCTGCTGCTGGCGCTGGTGCTGTATCTGTGGCTGGAGAGCCGCGCGAAGCATTTACGGCAGAAGAATGAGCGCAAGATGGCGGCACGATAAGGCGTGCCAGGCGCAGGCTGAATAACGCGTAATACATTGCGCCGCTACGGAGAAGGTGAAACGGGCTGATAAGTACAAACCGTTCACCTTGCCGTAGCGGCGCGATTATTTTCACAGCCTTAATGGCTGGTTACTGTTAACGACGGTTACCGAAAATCCGCAGCAGCATCAGGAACAGGTTGATGAAATCGAGATACAGCGTCAGTGCGCCCATGATGGAGAAGCGGCGCAAATTCTCTTTATCGTTAACATCAATGCCCTCACCGATGGCTTTCAGCTTCTGCGTGTCGTAAGCCGTCAGGCCCACAAACACCACCACGCCGATATAGGTAATCGCCCACATCAGCGCCGGGCTTTTCAGCCAGAAGTTCAACAGCGACGCCAGCAGAATGCCGATCAGCGCCATAAACAGCAGGCTGCCGAAGCGGCTCAGGTCGCGTTTGGTGGTGTAGCCGTAAAAGCTCATGGCACCAAACATACCCGCGGTAACGAAGAAGGTACTGGCGATCGACGAGTAGGTATAAACAAGGAAAATACTCGCCATTGTCAGCCCGGTCAGCGCGGAATAGAGCATAAACAGCCCGGTCGCCACGGCGCCGCTCATGCGCTGCACCATGCCGGAAAGCACGAACACCAGCGCCAGCTGCGCGATAATCAGGCCGAAGAAGGTGATGCGATTGGCAAACACCAGCTCCATGACGGCAGGCGTGCGCGCGGCAAACCACGACACAAACGCCGTCAGCAGTAAACCGCAGGTCATCCAGCCATACACCTGCGCCATATAGGTTTGCAGCCCGGTCGACGCCTGCTGCACGATTGAACCATTACGTGGATATCGATCCATGATGCACCTCTTTAAAAGTTACTGATAACGTCAGTGTGAAGTGTACACCACCGATCGTCAACGGCGCGTCATACACTGCTGATATCGCCCGTCAACCCGCTGGGCAAACCACGCGGTGGTGAGATTACGGGTAATTTTCGGGCTCTCCAGCTTAATGCCCGGCAGCACTTCGCGCGGCAGACGTTTTCCCGCCATCTTATCGGCGAGGATAAAGGTCTGTTTCCACAGCGTGCTGTCGCTGAAGCTTTCGCTGTCGCCCTTCTCCAGATCGCGGCGAATTTCCCGCGGGCTCATGTCCAGCTGCTTCGCCAGCGTGCGCACCGCCAGTTCGGTGGCGCTCGCCTGTTCGCTGCCGTAGCGGATCAGGTCGCCGTCCAGCGCCAGTTTGATGCCGCTGGCACGCGCCACCGCAGCCTGGAACGCGGCGTTGCGGCTGGCGTACCAGCCGGCGTTGAAGTCGGCGAAGCGATACAGCGGCTGGCTGTAGTCTACCGGATAGCCCAGCAGGTGCAGCGTGCCGAAGTAGATACCGCCGCGCCGGCTAAACACTTCGCGCCGGATTGAACCGTCAATCGGGTATGGATAGCCCTGCGCATGCGCTTCGGCAAAGGCAATGCTGACCTGCATCGGCCCGCCGGTGTGGATTGGGTTGAGATTACCGAACAGCTTCTGCCCCATCGGCACCATATCGATAAAGTCATCAAAAATGGCGCTCAGCTCTTTCTCGCTGTGCACCTTATCGAGACGTGCCGCGTAGCTCTCGCCGTTGGAGGATTTGATCAGTAACGCGGTGCGCACCAGAAACGCCGGCACGTGCACGCTGGCGGCGCGGCGGTCAATCTCCGCCCAGGCGATTTTTGGCAGACCCGGCACGGTGGCATCGGCGCTGAAGTTAGATTCCTGATCGGTCACGGCGATCACCGCGCAAATGTTGCTGGCGCTGGCGTCGATGTGCTGCACGCGCAGCGCGGTATAGATGTCGTCGGCCCAGGCCGATTTTTGCGTCACATGGGCGGGCAGCAATTGCTGAATCTGCGCTTTCACGTCAGCGGGCTGGCGGGCCGGTAGCTGCGGCTCCTTTTTGGTGCTGCATCCGGCCAGCACCAGCGCAGCCAGCAGCGCTGCGCCGCGTAATATCGTGTTGGTGTTCATCCTGCTCCCTGATAAGCCAGCAAAAACCGTACCTTACCGTTTTCGTGGTCTGGCGGCTATCAGCGCGGGCGGATTTTGCGCGCTAGTTCCAGCGTTCGGCGGCCTGATGGTCGCTGTCGCGGGCATCGACCCAGCGATCGCCCTGCGCAGTGGCTTCGCGCTTCCAGAACGGCGCGCGGGTTTTCAGGTAATCCATAATAAATTCACTGGCGGCAAAGGCGCTGCCGCGATGGGCGCTGCTGACGCCAACAAACACGATCTCATCACCAGGGAACAGTTCGCCTACGCGATGAATCACCGTCACCTGCTGCAGCGCCCAGCGCTGACGCGCATCCGCCACAATCTCTGCCAGCGCTTTTTCCGTCATGCCGGGATAGTGCTCCAGCGTCAGCGCGGCCACGCTGTCGCCGAGATTGTGGTTGCGGACTTTGCCGGTGAAGGTGACGACCGCGCCGTCGCTGTCATGCGCCGCCAGCAGCGCATACTCGTCGCCAACGTTAAACGGCGCGCTGCCGACGCGAATTCGGGTTGTCATGCTCAGCCTCCGGTAACCGGCGGGAAGAACGCCACTTCATCGCCGGCGCGCAGCGGATGGTTCATCGGCACCAGCGTCTGATTCACCGCCGCCAGCAGCTTGCCAGACTCCAGCGCCAGCGCCCAGCGATCGCTTTTCTGCGCCAGCGCAGCGCGCAATGTGGCGACGTCAGCGTACTCTGCCGCCAGGTCCAGCGCGGCGGTGCCGGTCAGTTCGCGCACCTGGGCAAAAAACAGCACCTTAATCATGGCGCACCGCCTGGAAATCACCGGATTTACCGCCGCTTTTGCTCAGCAGCCGCAGCTGGTCGATGACGATATCTTTCTGCACCGCTTTGCACATGTCGTAGATGGTCAGCGCCGCGACCGAGGCGGCGGTCAGCGCTTCCATTTCCACGCCGGTTTTGCCGCTCAGGCGACAGCGCGAGGTAATGCGCACGCGGCTGTGCTCCGGCTCAGCCACCAGCGTTACCTCGACTTTGCTCAGCATCAGCGGATGGCACAGCGGAATCAGTTCCCAGGTGCGCTTCGCCGCCTGAATACCGGCAATGCGTGCGGTGGCGAAAACATCGCCTTTGTCATGGCTGCCGTCGAGGATCATTTGCAGCGTGGCCGGCTGCATCAGCACCAGGACTTCCGCCTGCGCTTCTCGCACGGTGTCAGTTTTGCCGGAGACGTCCACCATGTGGGCTTCGCCGGCCGCGTTGATATGGGTTAACGAGGACATGCTTATAACTTCTTCAAATGTGAGACAAAATTACACGGACGCGTACGCGCATCCAGTTGGGCTTCAATGATCCGCTCCCATGCACTGCGGCAGGCACCGGTTGAGCCCGGCACGGCAAACAGCAGCGTCTGGTTGGCCAGACCGGCCACCGCGCGTGATTGCAGCGTCGCGCTGCCGATCTCCTCGTAGGAGATCATGCGAAACAGTTCGCCAAAGCCGTCAATTTCGCGATCCAGCAGCGGCAGCAGCGCTTCCGGCGTACTGTTTTTACTGTTAAAGCCGGTACCGCCGTTAATCAGCACCACCTGCACATCTTCACTGGCGATCCAGCGCGACAGCGTGGCGCGGATGCGATAACGGTTGTCCGGGACGATGGCGTGATCGACCACCTGATGCCCGGCTTCGATCAGCGCCTCACGCAGATAGTCGCCAGAGCTGTCACTGCTGGCGTCGCGGCTGTCAGAGACGGTCATCACCGCCGCATTTAAGGCGACAAATTCGCCGGAAGGTTTACCCATGGCCGTAACTCCTGTGTTTAGCCACCAATGAAGGAGAGATTCTGCGTGATGCCGGTATTGCCCTGATGCAGGAAATGCGTCTGCTTCTTCTGCCCGAGGCTGTGGGCGATGCGCGCCTGCAGCTCGGCCTGCTGATCGTCTGAAGCCAGCAGGTCGCGCAGCGGCACGCCGCCGTCGCCAAACAGGCACAGATGCAGGTTACCGATCGCCGATACGCGCAGGCGATTACAGCTGGCGCAGAAATCTTTTTCATACGGCATGATCAGGCCGACTTCACCCTGATAATCCGGATGGCGGAACACCTGAGCCGGACCATCGCTGCGGCCGCGCGGCTGGCGCTGCCAGCCCTGCATGATCAGCTGATCGCGGATCACCTCGCCGGACACATGATGACGGCGGAACAGATCGCCGCCCTCGCCGGTTTCCATCAGCTCGATAAAGCGCAGCTGAATCGGCCGGGTGCGGATCCATGCCAGAAAGGTCTCCAGGCTGTGGCTGTTGACGTCGCGCATCAGCACGCTGTTGACTTTAACGCTGCTGAAACCGGCATCAAAGGCCGCATCAATCCCCGCCATGACTTCGTGAAACTTGTTCTGCCCGGTAATGGCGTGAAACTGCCGTGCGTCGAGGCTGTCGACGCTGACATTGATATGGGTGAGGCCTGCCGCACGCCAGGCGCCGACGTCGCGCGCCATGCGGTAGCCATTGGTGGTCATGGCGATCTGGCGGATTGCCGCGTTGTCGCGCACGGCGGCAATGATATCGGTGAAGTCGCGCCGCATCGAGGGTTCGCCGCCGGTCAGGCGCACTTTTTCGGTGCCCGCCGCCGCAAAGGCACGCGTCACGCGACGAATCTCATCCAGCGAGAGAAAACTTTTGTTGTGCACGCCGTTCGGCCGGTAGCCGTCGGGCAGGCAGTAGGTACAACGGAAGTTACACACATCCGTGACCGACAGGCGCAGATAATAAAAGCTGCGCGCATAGGCATCTGTAAATTGTGGCACCTGAACACCTTTCCAAAGTACGGGAGATGCAGTCATTTCTTTCTGCACCCTGGCAGCTCGCGGCTGCGGCCAGGCATCCATATCACACGACTTAGGAACGCAAGGCTTGGGAGTCTGTTGTCATTGTGGACAACACGGTTAAAGCAAATGGTAGCGCGATTTGACGCTCGCATCCATCGGCATTTATCGCTATATATATTGATACATAACGTTATTTCACCGCATTTTCGCGACAGGATACGGTAAAATGCGCGACAGATATTGATACACATCAGTTGAACGCCGTCTGCACCTCACGTGCGGCGTTTTTAAGGAGCAGCATGAATCGTACCCTGGCAGATTTGGATCGCGTGGTGGCACTCGGCGGCGGCCACGGCCTTGGCCGCGTGATGTCGGCGCTGGCGCCGCTGGGCTCACGCCTGACCGGCATCGTCACCACCACCGACAACGGCGGATCCACCGGCCGCATACGCCGTTCAGAAGGCGGCATTGCCTGGGGCGACATGCGCAACTGCATTAATCAGCTGATCACCGAACCCAGCGTGGCCTCTGCCATGTTCGAGTATCGCTTTACCGGCAACGGCGAACTGGCCGGGCATAATCTGGGCAATCTGATCCTGAAAGCGCTCGATCATCTCAGCGTGCGTCCGCTGGAAGCCATCAATATTATCCGCAACCTGCTGAAGGTGGATGCGTTTCTGATTCCGATGTCAGAACAGCCGGTGGACCTGGTCGCGCAGGATAGCGAAGGCAATATGGTGTACGGCGAAACGGCGATTGACGAAATGAAGCAGGCGCCGGAAGAGCTGATGCTGCACCCCAATGTGGTGCCGACGCGTGAAGCGCTGGACGCCGTCGCCGAGGCCGATTTGATCCTGATTGGTCCCGGCAGCTTTTACACCAGCCTGATGCCGATTCTGCTGATGGAGGAGATGGCACGCGCGCTGCGCCGGACGCCTGCCACCATGGTGTTCATCGGAAATCTCGGGCGCGAACTGAGTCCGGCGGCGGCCAGCCTGACGGTCGCCGACAAGCTGGCGATGATGGAAAAAGCCATTGGCAAACGGGTGATTGACGCTGTAGTGGTCGGCCCGTCAGCAGACACGCGCGGCGTCACTGAGCGGTTGATGGTGCGCGAACCGCTGGAAGCCGCCGATATCCGCTATCGTCACGACCGCCAGCTGCTGCGCCGCGCGCTGGAACATGCCATTCAGGCGGTTTAGCCGGCGCGCAACGCGACCGCCGGTTTCACATTAAGAGGCGGCGATAAACAGTTCACGCAGCTCGTGCAGCTGGTCGCGCACCCGCGCGGCCTCTTCGAACTCCAGGTTCTGCGCGTGCTGCTGCATCTGCCCTTCCAGCTCGTGGATCTTCTTCTGCATGGCCTGGGGCGTGAGCGCCAGATAGCTGGCCTCAGCCTCGGCGGCAGTGCGTGAAGCCGTTTTGCCTTTGCCGCGCGTTTTCACCACGTTTTTGCCCAGCTCAAGAATATCGGTGATTTTCTTGTTCAGGCCCTGCGGCACAATGCCCCGCTCTTCGTTATAACGCTGCTGCTTCTCGCGGCGGCGCTCGGTCTCTTCCATCGCCCGCGCCATCGACGGCGTGATCTTATCTGCGTAGAGAATCGCTCTGCCGTTGACGTTACGCGCCGCGCGTCCGATGGTCTGAATCAGCGAGCGCTCGGAGCGCAGGAAGCCCTCTTTATCGGCGTCAAGAATCGCCACCAGCGACACTTCCGGCATATCCAGCCCTTCGCGCAGCAGGTTGATCCCCACCAGCACGTCAAACTCCCCGAGACGCAGATCGCGAATGATCTCCATACGTTCAACGGTATCAATGTCGGAGTGCAGATAACGCACCTTCTCGCCGTGCTCTTCAAGATACTCGGTGAGGTCTTCGGCCATGCGCTTGGTCAGCGTGGTGACCAGCACGCGCTCGTTGATTTCGACGCGCTTGCGGATCTCCGACAGCAGATCGTCGACCTGGGTCGCCACCGGACGCACCTCAAGGATCGGATCGAGCAGACCGGTAGGCCGCACCACCTGATCGATAACATCGCCGCCCGATTTCTCCAGCTCGTAGTTACCTGGCGTGGCCGAGACATAAATGGTCTGCGGTGCCAGCGCTTCAAACTCTTCAAAGCGCAGCGGACGGTTGTCCAGCGCCGACGGCAGGCGGAAACCGTACTCCACCAGCGTCTCTTTACGCGCGCGGTCACCGCGATACATGCCGCCAATCTGCGGAATAGTCACGTGGGATTCATCGACCACCAGCAGGCCATCCGCCGGCAGGTAATCAAACAGCGTCGGCGGTGGCTCGCCCGGTCCGCGTCCGGAGAGATAGCGCGAATAGTTTTCAATGCCCGAGCAGTAGCCGAGTTCATTCATCATTTCGAGGTCGAACTGGGTGCGCTGGGTGATGCGCTGCTCTTCCAGCAGTTTGTTGTTCTCCAGCAGCACTTTGCGCCGCACCGCCAGCTCATCCTTGATCTCTTCCATCGCCTGCAGAATACGCTCGCGTGGCGTCACGTAGTGCGTTTTCGGGTAGATGGTGAAACGCGGAATCACCGAGATCACCTGGCCGGTCAGCGGGTCGAACAGCGACAGGCGCTCAACCTCTTCATCAAACAGTTCAACGCGCAGACCAATGTCATCGGATTCCGCCGGGAAGATATCGATCACTTCGCCGCGCACGCGGAAGGTGCCGCGCTGGAAAACCTGATCGTTGCGGGTGTACTGCAGTTCGGCGAGGCGGCGCAGAATGCTGCGCTGGTCGATGATCATGCCGCGCGTCAGATGCAGCATCATTTTCAGGTAGAGATCGGGATCGCCCAGGCCGTAGATAGCAGAAACCGACGCCACCACAATCACGTCGCGGCGCTCCAGCATCGCTTTGGTGGCAGAGAGACGCATCTGCTCGATGTGCTCGTTTACCGCTGCATCTTTCTCGATGAAGGTATCCGAACTGGGCACGTACGCTTCCGGCTGATAGTAGTCGTAGTAGGAGACGAAGAACTCGACGGCGTTATCCGGGAAGAACTCTTTCATCTCGCCATACAGCTGTGCCGCCAGCGTTTTATTCGGTGCCATTACCATGGTCGGCCGGTTGAGATCGGCAATGACGTTAGCGATGGTAAAAGTTTTTCCTGAACCGGTAACCCCCAGCAGCGTCTGGTGCGCCAGTCCATCCTCCAGCCCTTCTTCAAGGCGACGAATCGCCTCAGGCTGATCGCCTGAAGGTTTGAAAGCGGAGTTGAGTTTAAAGGCTTTACTCATGGTATTACGGTTCCTGCTGAAGAAGTCGGCGGGCAGGCTGGTAATTCTACTCTGCTATGGCGATTTTGCCAGAAAAAAATACTGGATATAATTACAGATATACTGCACGATGATGGGGAGATGCCGCGATTCGCTTCAGCGTAATTTATGCGGTAATCCGGAAGCGTTTGTTGCGCAAGGTTATCCCCAGACGAGCAACGCTTTTAACAATTGTCAATAGAGCGTCATTAAATTGCAGTCTGATGACAAGCCAGACAATTCTCAGGCTTGCTTTTAAATAACCTGCTGATTTAAAAGAGATTGACTCAAAAGCCCAGTTTCGCAGCATTATGTATGCAACCCGCGTATTTCCTCGCTTGCGCCCGGTTTTCAGTCGCTAATGCACAAGGTTATCCACAGGAATAGTGGATAACTGAATCCAGCCCCACGTCCATCGGCTGTGTATAATTTTCCCCTCGCTTATCCTGCCGTGCGAAAAAATTTTTTTTGCGATTATTTTTCCATCATCCCGTGCGGCTTTAACTATTCTTTTGGCGTACCCCATCGTGCCGTAACGGGAAAAAGCCCAGCGTTAAGGCCACTTATTTCTTCAGTCCCTGCCTTATGACAGCACAGATGCACCAGAAACGTTAAGCAGTCAGCACCGTCAAAGTGCAGGCGAGTTATTACTGCGGGCAATTGTTAAGCTTTTCTCATCAATTATGGCGAGTTTCGCCGCCTTTTACCCCGGTTGAGGCTGCTTTGGCGGATCTGGCCTGGGAATTGCAGTGAATTAACGGTGGAGTGACGAGTCCATGCCGGCAGGATGAACAAGCGCCGCTGGCGACAGCAGTGTCCCAATAGCCATTGTGCATGACTGTATGCCAGACGACACAGAGCGGGAGCATTCAGGCGAATAATCTGGAAGGAGAATGTCAGATGCTGAGTTTACGTTCGGTGAATCAATTTTACGGTCAGAACCATATTTTATGGGATGTGGATCTCGATCTGCCGCCAGGCACCTGCACCGGCGTGCTGGGCAGCCCGGGGATGGGCAAAACCACGCTGGTGAACTGTATTATGGGTCGCCTGCCCATTAATAGTGGATCGATGACCTGGCAGGAAGACGGCGCGCCGCCGGAAAACCTGCTGCTGCAGCCTGCTGAGCAACGCGCGCGCATGGGCATCGGCTACGTGCCACAGGGACGCCACATCTTTTCCCAGATGAGCGTGGAAGATAACCTGCTGATTGCGCTGATGGCGGCACAGGACGATCGCAGCCGCGCCATTCCCGAGATGGTGTTCGATCTGTTTCCGGCGCTCTACTCGCTGCGTCATCAGCGCAGTGGCGAACTGCCGATGGATCAGCAGCAGCAGCTGGCCCTGGCGCGCGCGCTGGTGCTGCAGCCGAAACTATTGATCCTCGATGAACCCACCGAAGGCATGTCGCCGTGGCTGGAGGAGGAGATGGGGAATCTGATTCGCCGCCTGAACCGCGACTATGGCCTGACGATTCTGCTGCTGGAACAGCATGTGTCGTTCATTCGCCGCGTGGCAGACTATTTTCTGCTGCTGCATCGCGGCCGCAACGTGGCGCAGGGCAGCGTGGCGCAGCTGGATGATGTAACGGTGAGTAAGTGGCTAACGGCCACCTAGCGTCGGTAGCGTGCGGCGCAGGCTGCTGCGCCGCCGCGCCATTTACTGTGGCAGGGTAAGGTAACGGCCACAGTCGGCCTGCTGTGCCGCGCTGCTCAGCCACGGAATCTCACCGAGGAACGGGGCCGCAATGCGCTGTTGCAGCGTCGCCAGATATTCCGCATGTCGCTTACCCGGCGGCTGGATGTCATTGGCAATCCAGCCGGCAAGGCGCAACCCGCGCGCCTTCACCGCTTCCGCCGTCAGCATGGCGTGGTTGATGCAGCCGAGCTTCACGCCAACCACCAGAATCACCGGCAGCTGCTCGGCGGCGACCCAGTCGGCGTAAGTTTGCGTCGCGGACAGCGGCGTGAACCAGCCGCCCGCGCCTTCCACCAGCACCCATTCAGCCTGCTGCTCCAGCGCGCGTAAGCCAGCGGAGAGCTGCGCAAATTCAATCGGTCTGCCCTCTTCCGCGCTGACGATATGCGGCGACGTCGGTTCGATGAACGCCAGCGGGTTCACCTGCTCATAGCTCAGCGCCAGGCTGCTGTAGCGCTGCAGCGCCAGCGCGTCGCTGTTGCGTACGCCGTCGGGCGTGACCTCGCAGCCGGAGGCCACCGGTTTGTAGCCAGCCGTGCGTAATCCCGCGGCGCTGGCCGCCTGCAACAGGGCGCCGCTGGCGACTGTTTTGCCCACTTCGGTGTCAGTTCCGGTAATAAACCAGCGTGTCATTTTTGTAAAACTCCATACATCAGGTGATAACTGAGACGATAGCCGTGCGCATCCTGCGGCCAGTGCTGCTCCAGCTGCGCCAGCTGCGGGCGCGTCAGCAGGGCCGCGTGTCGCCCATCGTGCAGGTGCGTTGCGCCGATGCCTTTCAGCGAGCGCATGGCGCTCAGCGCACTGGGGAAGTGCAGCGTGACGATCTGCGTCTGGCTGCGCAGCGGCAGGCCCGCGGTCGCCAGGGCAAAGGCATCGCCGCTGAGGAAGCGATTGGCGTGACGCCGACCATCGATCCGCGCCCACGCCTGGTGCACCTCCTGCAGCGAGCCGTCGAGCAGCGTCGAGAACAGCACGCTGCCGCCCGGGCGCGTCACGCGCAGAAACTGCTGCAGCGCGGTGCGCAGATCGCTGCACCATTGCACCGCCAGGTTGCTCCAGACGCCGTCGACGCTGTTATCTGCCAGCGGTAACTGGTCGATATCGCCCTGTAAATAGTCGTGCGCCGAGTGCTGTTCGCGCGCCGCCTGCAGCATTGCCGGTGACAGATCCAGCGCGCAGACCTGGCGACCGCGATCGCGCCAGTAGCGGCTGAACCAGCCGGTGCCGCAGCCGGCATCCAGTAGCTGCGGGCCAAATCCGGCCGGCGCCAGCGCCAGCAGCGCCTCGCCGCTCTGGCGCTGCAGCTGAGCATGCTGTTCGTAGTGCGCGGCCGCCCGGCCAAACGCCTGCGCCACCGCCTGTTTATTCACCTGCAGCGTCATACAGTGCCTCCAGCAACGCGTCGATATCTTCGGGATGATGCGCCGCGGTGAGCGTAATGCGCAGCCGCGCGGTACCCGGCGGCACCGTCGGTGGCCGGATCGCGCTCACCCAGCAACCGGCCAGCGCCAGCCGCTGCGCCAGCGCCAGCGCGGCACGGTTTTCGCCAACGATCAGCGGCTGAATGGCGCTGTCAGAAGCCATCAGCTGCCACGGCAACTGCGCCGCGCCCGCGCGAAAGCGGGCAATATTTTGCTGCAACCGCGCGCGCAACGCGTCGCCCTGCTGGATCTGCTGCAGCGCCGCCAGCAGCGCACAACACTGCGCCGGCGGCATGGCGGTGGAATAGATTAAATGGCGCGAGAACTGCTCGACGTAATCTGCGGTGGCGTCATCACACAGCAGCGCGGCGCCGCTGACGCCAAAGCCTTTACCAAAGGTCACCACCAGCAGTTCCGGTTTCACCTGCTGCTGCCAGCAGCTGCCGCGCCCCTGCTCACCGGTGACGCCAATGCCGTGCGCATCGTCCACCAGCAGCCAGCCGCCCGCGCGCCGGGTTTCGGCGGCAAGTTCAGCCAGCGGCGCACTGTCGCCATCCATGCTGAATACGCCCTCGGTCACCACCAGCGTGCCGCCTTCCGCGCGCGTCGCCAGCAGCTTCGCCAGGCTGGCCGGCTGGTTGTGGGCAAAACGGCGCAGCGTTGCCGGACTGTGGCTGGCGGCATCCAGCAGCGAGGCGTGCGCCAGTTTGTCAGCGATAATGCGATCCGACTTTTGCGCCAGCAGATGGATTACTGCCTGGTTGGCGGCAAAGCCGGAGATAAACAGCAGCGCGCGCGGGTAGCCGAGCCAGGACGCCAGCTGCTGCTCCAGCTGCGCATGGTGGCGGCTGTAGCCGGTGACGTGGCCGGAAGCGCCGGCACCGACGCCTGCCTCGCGCACGCCCTGCTGCCAGGCGGCCATCACCGCCGGATGCTGGCTCAGGCCGAGGTAATCATTACTGGAGAAGTGGCGATAGCGCTGCCCGTCGAGGGTAATTTCACGCACGCTGTTGTGCTCAATGCGCCGCCGCTGCCGCCAGCCGTCGGCGGCACGCTGCGCCGTCAGCGCCTGCGCAATACGTTCAGACCACATTTACACGGCCGCGTTGTAGAACTGTTCGCTGTCAGCGTGCATCAGCTGCTCGCTGAGCTGATGCTGCTGTTCGTTATCGCCCGCAGTCGTTGCGGTGTGCTCCGGATTCAGGCCCAGCTTGCGGAACAGGATCAGATCTTTGTCCTCTTCCGGGTTCGGCGTGGTCAGCAGCTTGCAGCCGTAGAAAATCGAGTTGGCACCCGCCATGAAGCACATCGCCTGGGTCTGTTCGCTCATCTGCTCGCGACCGGCCGACAGGCGCACGTGCGAGGTTGGCATCATGATGCGCGCCACGGCAATGGTGCGGATAAAGTCGAACGGCTCGACGTCATCGTTATCCGCCAGCGGCGTGCCTTTGACTTTCACCAGCATGTTAATCGGCACGCTCTCCGGCGGCGTGGGCAGGTTGGCCAGCTGCACCAGCAATCCGGCGCGGTCGTTGACCGTTTCGCCCAGTCCGACAATGCCGCCCGAGCACACTTTGATGCCGGCGTTGCGCACTTTATCCAGCGTATCAAGACGCTCCTGATAAGTACGGGTGGTGATGATGCTGCCGTAAAACTCCGGCGAGGTGTCGAGGTTATGGTTGTAAAAATCGAGCCCGGCGCTGGCCAGCCGCTGCGCCTGATCGTGGTCGAGCGTGCCCAGCGTCATGCAGGTTTCCATGCCCATGGCTTTCACGCCCTGCACCATCTGCTCCAGATACGGCATGTCGCGCTCGTGCGGGTTTTTCCACGCCGCGCCCATGCAGAAGCGGCTGGAGCCGGCTGCTTTGGCCTTGCGCGCCGATTCCAGCACCGCTTCCACCTCCATCAGGCGCTCGGTTTCCAGCCCGGTTTTATAACGCGCGCTCTGCGGACAGTATTTACAGTCTTCCGGACAGGCGCCGGTTTTGATCGACAGCAGCGTGCTGACCTGCACCTGACGCGGGTCGAAGTGCTGGCGGTGCACCTGCTGTGCTTCAAACATCAGCTCGAGAAAAGGTTTATCAAACAGCGCCTGAGCCTGAGCCAGTGTCCAGCGATTAGCCATTGCTTACTCCAAAAAAGGGGGTTCATCCTGACGATTAACGTGGTTATACTTGTAAACTAAATCTTTTCAAAATGGTTTACAAGACAGATGTTCACACAGGATGACCTCCGCTTTGACCGCCAGCATATCTGGCATCCTTACACCTCAATGCGCGATCCGCTGCCGTGCTACCCGGTGGTGGCCGCGCACGGCTGCACGCTGCAGCTGGCCGATGGACGTGAGCTGGTCGACGGCATGTCGTCGTGGTGGGCAGCGATCCACGGCTATAACCATCCGCGCCTCAATCAGGCGTTGCAGCAGCAGATGGCGCAGATGTCACACGTGATGTTCGGCGGCATCACCCATCCGCCAGCCGTGGAGCTGAGCCGCCAGCTGATCGCCATGACGCCCGAGGCGCTGGAGTGCGTGTTCCTCGCCGATTCTGGCTCGATCGCCGTCGAAGTGTCGATGAAAATGGCGCTGCAGTACTGGCTGGGACGCGGAGAGACGCGGCAGAAATTCCTCACGCTGCAGCGCGGTTATCACGGCGATACGTTTGCCGCCATGTCAGTGTGCGATCCGGAAAATTCCATGCACAGCCTGTGGCGCGGCTACCTGCCGGAACATCTGTTCGCCCGCGCGCCGCAGTGTGGCTTTGACGATGACTGGGATGACAACGATATTGCTGATTTTGCCCGGCTGATTGAGCAGCACCATCGCAGTATTGCCGCGGTGATCCTCGAACCTATCGTGCAGGGTGCCGGCGGCATGCGCTTTTACCATCCACGCTATCTGCAACAGGTGCGGGCGCTGTGCGATCGCTACGGTTTATTGCTGATCGCCGATGAGATCGCCACCGGCTTCGGCCGCAGCGGCAAGCTGTTTGCCTGCGAGCACGCCGGCATCACGCCGGACATTTTGTGCCTCGGCAAGGCGCTGACCGGCGGCACGCTGACGCTCTCCGCCACCCTGACCACGCGCGACGTCGCCGATACTATCAGCCGCAGCGCGGCGGGCTGCTTTATGCACGGGCCGACGTTCATGGGCAATCCGCTGGCCTGTGCGGTGGCAGTCGAAAGCCTGAAGCTGATCAACGAAGGCCACTGGCCGGCGCAGGTGGCGGCGATTGAGCAGCAGCTGCGAACGGAACTGCTGCCGCTGCGCGACCATCCGGCAGTGGCCGATGCGCGCGTGCTGGGGGCGATTGGCGTGATTGAGACCCATCAGCCGGTGAACATGGCGGCGCTGCAGCAGTTCTTCGTGGAACGCGGCGTGTGGATTCGCCCGTTCGGTAAGCTGATTTACCTGATGCCACCTTATCTGATTTCTGCCGCACAGCTGACGCAGCTGACGGCGGCGCTGCGCGCTGCACTGGCGGTGGACGGCCACTTTCAGCCCTGACACCGCTGGCACTCGCCGCCATTTTCCACCATCATGGAGAGCAGTACACAACAGGAAAGGAGAGATCATGCGCGTAGTGAGCCAGGATTTTAACGATGGCGATAAAATGCCCGAGCGCCACGTGTTTAACGGCATGGGTTACCAGGGCGATAATCTGTCGCCGCACCTGGCATGGGATGAAGTGCCGGCCGGCACCAAAAGCTTTGTGGTGACCTGCTACGATCCGGATGCCCCGACCGGCTCTGGCTGGTGGCACTGGGTGGTCGCCAATATTCCGGCTGAGGTGACCGTGCTGTCACAGGGCGCCGGTTCCGGCGTGGCGGAGCTGCCGGAGGGTGCCATTCAGACACGCACCGATTTCGGCCAGAACGGTTACGGTGGTGCAGCGCCGCCGCAGGGCGAATCGCATCGCTACATCTTTACGGTGCATGCGCTGGACGTGGAGAAAATTGAGGTGGACGAAGGTGCCAGCGGCGCGATGGTCGGCTTCAACGTGCATTTCCATGCGCTGGCCAGCGCGTCGATCACGGTGAAATACGCCTGATTGCATTAAGGTGCGCATCGCTGCGCACCCTGGCAGAGGTCGCCGTAGATGGCGACCCTGCATGACCGAAGCGCGTTCCTCAGTCCAGCGCGTGAATCACTACCCACATCGGCCCCTGACCCACGGCGTAACGCGCCAGCGGTTGCAGCAGGCCACGATCGCCGATGCGATAGACTTCAATGTGATGCGATTTCTGCCCCGCCGCCACCAGATACTGACCGCTGCCATCAATGTTAAAGCCACGCGGCTGAGTTTCGGTCGGCTGATAACCTTCAATCGTCAGCACCGAGCCGTCCTCACTGATACTGAACACGGTCAGCGTGCTGCTGGTGCGGTCACAGGCATACAGGAAGCGACCGTCCGGGGTGATATGGATATCCGCTGCCCAGCGTGTATCGCTGAAGCCCGGCGGCATGATATCAAGGCTCTGCACGCGCTCGACCTGGCCGTTAACATTGTTCAGCGCCCAGACGTCGACGGTGCTGTCCAGTTCGTTAACCACATAGCCATAGGCGCCGTTCGGGTGGAACGCCATATGACGCGGGCCGGCGCCTTCTACCGTGGTCACCTGCGGCTGCGCGCGCGGTGCCAGCGTGCCGTCCGCCTGCAGCTGATACAGGCAGATGCGATCCTGTTTCAGCGCTGGCACAAACAGCGTCTGGTTGCTGAGGTCGATATTCGCCGAATGGCAGCCCTCCAGCCCGTTAATCACCTGCAGCGGAGCCTGCGGCAGGCCGTCGCTGCCAATCGGGCTGATGCTGACGCAGGCATCGTTATAGGAGCCGCAGAACAGATAGTTGCCCTGGCGGTCGGTAGAAATGTGAGTCGGGCTGCCCGGCAGCGGCGCTTCACCGGCCAGGCTTAACGTACCGTCGGCCGCAATGCGGTACGCCAGTACGCGAAAATTCGGACGCACGCCGACATAGAGAAAATCTTTCTTCGGGCTCACCACCATCGGCTGCACCTGGCCGGCCACATCCGTGACCTGCAATAACGTCAGTGCGCCATCTTCCTGCATTTGCCAGGCGTGGATCTGCTGGCTCTCGGGACTGGCGGTATACACGACTTGTTTCATGCGTTTTCCTTATTCGCTGCCTGATGAAAAACAGTAACTGTAGCGCGTTTCACCGCCGCGCGCTGGGCTGATTTGTGCCCTGCTTTTTGTCTCAGGGCCGCTGGCGGGTGTAGACTTAATGCTTTGCTAACTCCGGACGGAAAGTGTAATGAGCTACCGCGTAATCGCCCTTGACCTCGACGGCACCCTGCTGACCCCAAACAAAACCATCCTGCCAGAATCCCTTGAAGCCTTAGCCCGCGCGCAACAGGCTGGCGTTCAGGTGCTGATCGTCACCGGTCGCCATCACTGCGCGATTCACCCGTTTTATCAGGCGCTGCAGCTGACAACGCCTGCCATCTGCTGTAACGGCACTTACCTGTACGATTACCAGGCGCAACGGGTGCTGGCGGCCGATCCGCTGGAGAAAAGTCAGGCGGCGCGGGTGATTGAGATGCTTGATCAGGAGAATATTCACGGTCTGCTGTACGTTGATGATGCGATGCTGTACCAGGAAGCGACCGGCCATGTAACGCGCACCCTCAACTGGGCGCAGTCGCTGCCGGAAGCGCAGCGCCCGCTGTTTGTGCAGGTGCCGAGCCTGGCGCAGGCGGCGCACGACGCGCAGTCGATCTGGAAATTTGCCCTGTCGCATCCGGATACCCGCGCGCTGCAGCAGTTTGCTGAACGCACCGAACGCGAGCTGGGTCTGGCGTGTGAATGGTCGTGGCACGATCAGGTCGATATCGCTCAGGCCGGCAACAGCAAAGGCAAACGCCTGGCGCAGTGGGTGGCGAGCCAGGGTCTGAGCATGCAGGACGTGCTGGCGTTTGGCGACAATTACAACGATCTTAGCATGCTGGAGCAGGCCGGGCTGGGCGTGGCGATGGGCAATGCCGATGACGCCATCAAAGGACGCGCGCGCAAAGTGATCGGCACCAACCTTGAGCCGGGCATTGCGCAGGTGATCTACCAGGAAGTGCTGTAACGCCAGGCTGATCGCGGCACAAGGCATCAGTCAGGTTAACCCGAAAAAAGCGCGAAAAATCGCGCCGCTACAGAAGGTGCAACGGATGATTACTGCAGCGGTACATGGCACATCCGGTAGCGGCGCGATTAATCGCGCTGATCCGCAGACCGGACGTACCGCGCTGTCGTCCGGTTTGTGTTACGCGGTAATCGACACGCTCTTGATCTGCGCATACAGCCACTGGTCGGGCCGGATATTCAGCTCGTCGCGCGCCCACGGTGAAATGCGCGCCCACAGCTCGCTGACGCCGATGCGCAGTTTCACTTCGACCTGGTCGTCCAGCTCCAGCAGTTCCACCACCTGCGCCGGTAAAATATTGCGGATCGAGGTATTTTGCGGCGGCTGCAGCGCCAGCGACACGTCCGCCGAGGCGATACGGATGCGCAGTACGCTTTTCACCGGCTGATTCACCCGGCTGACCCAGATGTGCTGATCGCCAAGCGACAGCGCGGTCATCGGGTAATCCGGATGCTGCTCCAGCACCTGCACGCGCAGTACGCTGCTGCGCTCGGCCGCCGGCAGCCAGGGCCGCATCGCGCTGCTGCCCCACACTTTTTCCAGCGCGCCGAAGGCTTTGACGTTACCGTTATCCAGCACCAGTACCTGATTCGCCAGCTGGACAATCTCCTCCAGGCTGTGGCTCACGTACAGCAGCGGAATCTCCACCTGCTTCGCCAGCTTCTGCAAATAGGGCATCAGCTCGCGCTTGCGTGGCAGATCGAGCGACGCCAGCGGTTCGTCCATCAGCAGGATATCCGGCGCGCTCAGCAGCGCCCGGCCCATCGCCACGCGCTGCTTTTCGCCACCCGACAGCGAGGCCGGATAGCGATCCAGCAGCGCATCCAGTCCCAGCAGCGTCACCAGCGCCCCGAACTGCGCCTTCATTTTAGGCGCCATTCCATACTGCAGATTGCCGCGCACGCGATAATGGGGAAACAGGCGCGCATCCTGAAACACGTAGCCGATGCGGCGTTTTTCCGGCGGCAGATTGATACCGCTGTCGCGGTCAAACAACAGACGATCGTTAAGCGCAATCTGGCCGCTCTGCGGCTGCGTCAGACCGCTGATGGCATTGATTAATGAGGTTTTTCCTGCACCGGACACGCCAAAGATCGCGGTGATGCCGCTGGCCGGAATCTCCACATCGACGTTGAGCTGATGCTCACCGAGCTGTTGCGCAATGTTGATTTTCAGCATCAGGCCGCTCCCAGCCGCTTGCGGCCCCAGCGCGCCAGCAGCTCTGAGGCCACCAGCGACAGCAGCGCCAGCGCAATCGCCACCGCGCACAGCCGCGCCGCAGTGCCTTCCGCGCCGGGCGTTTCAATCAGGGTAAACATGGCTGACGGGATGGTGCGGGTTTCGCCGGGAATGTTGGAGACAAAGGTAATGGTGGCACCAAACTCACCGAGCGAGCGGGCAAACGCCAGCACGGTGCCCACGATGATGCCCGGAAAAGTCAGCGGCAGCGTGATGGTGAAAAACACCCGCCAGCGGCCCGCGCCTAAGGTCCGCGCCGCCTGCTCCAGCCGGCTGTCTACCGCTTCCAGTGCCAGACGAATGGCGCGCACCATCAGCGGAAACGCCATCACCGCGGAGGCCAGCACCGCACCGCGCCAGCTGAAGGCGAAGGTGATACCGAACCAGTCATACAGCCAGCTGCCAATCAGGCCGCGCCGGCCCAGCGTCAGCAGCAGCAAATAGCCCACCACCACCGGCGGCAGCACCAGCGGCAGGTGAATCAGGCTATCGAGCAGGGTTTTGCCAGGAAAGCGACAGCGCGCCAGAATCCAGGCCATCAGGATGCCAAACGGCAGGCTGCACAGCACCGCCACGCAGGAAACTTTCAGGCTGAGGAACACGGCCTGCCATTCGGGATCGCTCAGTATCATCTCTTCGGCGTAAATCCATACTGTTTAAACACGGCAGCGGCATCCGGCCCCTGCAGATAGTCATAGAAGGCCTGCACCGCTGCGTTCTGGTGATCGCTGACCACCGCCATCGGGTACTCTACGGGTTTGTGACTCGCTTCGGGGAAGCGTCCGACCACCTGCACCTTATCACTGGCTACCGCGTCGGAACCGTACACGATGCCATACGGCGTTTCGCGGCGCTCCACCAGCGCCAGCGCGGCACGCACGTTGTTAGCCGGTGCGAGCTGTGAAGACAGCGTGTCCCACGCGCCCAGCTTTTGCAGCGCTTCTTTGGCATAAATGCCTGCCGGCACGTGATCCGGATCGCCCACCGCCAGGCGCTCGCCCTTAAGCAGGTTCTGCCATGGGGTCTGCGCATTGATGGTCACCGGCTGCGCGTTAGCGCTTTTTGCCGCCACCAGCACCAGATCGTTGCCCAGCAGCGTGTAGCGCGTACTGCCGATCACGCTGTTTTTCGCCACCGCATCGTCCATCCACTGCTGATCGGCAGAGATAAACAGATCCGCCGGGGCGCCCTGCTCGATTTGCCGCGCCAGCGTCGACGAGGAAGCGAACGAGGATACCACTTCAACGCCGCTTTTTTGCTGATATTGCGTGGCAATCTGCTGCATCGCATTGGTCAGCGAGGCCGCGGCGAACACGGTAATTTTCTCCGCCGCCAGCGCCTGACCCGACAGCGACACGGTGACCACGGCCGCGGCCGCCCAGCGATAAAGCGTATTTTGCATAGAGAGCTCCAGGTTACGTTATATAGTTGATAATACAACGCGAGCCTTAAAGCTGTCATGAGCTTTATATCGGCAAAAACGGCGGAAAGTTAAGGGCAAAACGCCCGCAGCGTGCGGGCGTTAAAAATCAGTGGTGTGAGCTATTGGCGGGACGGTCGTCGCGGCGGCCAAATTTAGAGATGACGTTAAAGACTTCACCCAGGCCGTAAATCAGACCCAGCATAATCGCCATCACGATGGGCACCATGATGATGGCGACCGCCAGGCTTTTTAACAGTTCCAGCATGGAAACCTCGCGCAAAGAGTAAAAAAGTGATTGTAACGGCTGGAGAAAAAAAGGCACTGCCCTTTTCGTGCTTTTACTTTAGGCCTTACAATTGGCGCATTCACCTAAGGAGCTGACATGCAGGCAGAACTCTCTCTTCACATCCGTCTTCAGCAGAAACTGTTTGCCGATCCGCGCCGTATCGAGCTGCTCAGGCGCGTGCAGGAAACCGGCTCCATCAGCCAGGGCGCCAGACTGGCGGGCATCAGCTATAAAAGCGCCTGGGACGCCATCAATGAGATGAATCAGCTGGCGGATCAGACGCTGGTCGAACGCGCGACCGGCGGCAAAGGCGGCGGCGGTGCCCGGCTGACGCGCTACGGCGAGCGATTAATTCAGCTGTTTCAGCTGATGGAACAGATCCAGCAAAAAGCCTTTGACGTGCTGCAAAACGATAGCCTGCCGCTCGACAGCCTGCTGGCGGCGATCGCCCGCTTTTCCCTGCAAACCAGCGCGCGCAACCAGCTGTTTGGTACTGTGCAGGCGCGCGATCGTCAGCAGGTACAACAGCATATTGAGGTACTGCTGAACGACGGCGTGACGCACCTGCAGGTGGCCCTGACCGAACGCAGCGCGGAGCGGCTGCAGCTCGACAGCGGTAAAGAGGTGCTGGTGCTGATCAAAGCGCCGTGGATCCGCCTGACGCCTGATGCCGCCGAGGGCGATAATCAGCTGCCGGGCGTTGTCCACACCATCGAACCCGGCGAAACGCAGAGTGAAGTGCTGATTGCGCTGGCAGGCGGTGAAATGCTGTGCGCCACCGTCCCCAGCCAGGTGCTTCGCCAGCATAATCTGCAGCCCGGCAGCGCCGTGACCGCCTGTTTTAATGCAGAACACGCCATCATCGCCACACTGCTCTGATCTGGCCGCCATGATTTGACTTCATTTCGCTGGCTCGCTACAACTGAGCGACTTGATGCAGAAAACGGAACAAATCATGGCCTCATTGCAAATTTCGCAAGGCATATTTCACCTGAGCGATAGCCGTACCCTGACCCTGCCGGACTTGACCCTGCACAGCGGCGAAAGCTGGGCCTTTGTCGGTGCCAACGGCAGCGGTAAATCTTCGCTGGCGCGCGCGCTGTCCGGCGAGCTGACGGCGGCAAAGGGCGAGCTGCGGCAGGATTTTCAGCGCCGCACCCGTCTGTCGCTGGAGCAGCTGCAACAGCTGGTGACGCAGGAGTGGGAGCGCAACAACACCGATCTGCTGAGTGAAGGCGAAGATGACACCGGCCGCACCGCGCTGGAGATCATTCAGGATGAAGTAAAGGATGAGGCGCGGGCGCAGGCGCTGGCCCAGCAGTTTGGCATCAGCGCTTTACTGACTCGCCGCTTCAAATACCTTTCCACCGGCGAAACGCGCAAAACGCTGCTGTGTCAGGCGCTGATGGCGCAGCCGGATTTGCTGATCCTCGACGAACCTTTTGATGGTCTGGATGTGGCATCGCGCGCCAGCCTTGCCGATACGCTGCATCAGCTGCATCGCGACGGCTACACCGTGGTGCTGGTGCTGAACCGCTTTGACGATATCCCGGATTTTGTCCAGCAGGTCGGCGTGCTGGCGGAGTGCACGCTGACGCACGTGGGCGCGCGCCAGGCGATTCTCGCCGAAGCGCTGGTGGCGCAGCTGGCGCACAGCGAACGCCTGCAGGGCATGGCGCTGCCGGAGCCGGACCAGCCGGATCAGCTGCCGCAGCTGGCGGCAGATGCGCCGCGCGTTATCCTGCGCAACGGCGTGGTGTCGTATAACGATCACGCGGTGATCGACGGCCTGAACTGGCAGGTCAATCCCGGCGAGCACTGGCAGATCATCGGCCCCAACGGCGCGGGTAAATCGACCCTGCTCAGCCTGGTCACCGGCGATCATCCGCAGGGCTACAGCAATGATTTAACGTTGTTTGGTATTCGCCGCGGCAGCGGTGAAACCATCTGGGACATCAAGCAGCATATCGGTTACGTCAGCAGCAGCCTGCATCTGGATTACCGCGTCAGCTGTAACGTGCGTACGGTGATCCTTTCAGGCTTTTTTGATTCGATCGGTCTGTATCAGGCGGTATCGGATCGGCAGAAAGCGCTGGCGCGCCAGTGGCTGGCGCTGCTTGGCATGGACAATGCGCTGGCCGATGCGCCGTTTCATAGCCTGTCGTGGGGCCAGCAGCGGCTGGTGCTGATTGCACGCGCGCTGGTGAAGCACCCGACGCTGTTAATCCTGGATGAACCGCTGCAGGGGCTCGATCCCATTAACCGCCAGCTGGTGCGCCGCTTTGTTGATGTGCTGATCGGCGAAGGCCGTACCCAGCTGATGTTTGTGTCCCACCACGCCGAAGACGCGCCGCAGTGCATCACCCACCGCCTGAGTTTTGTAAAACAGGGCGCGGGCTATGCTTATCAGCAGGAGGCGTTGCGTTAGTTTTCATTGATGAGCGGGTCGCCATCCATGGCGACCCGGCGATAACAGTACGCACCTGACAGATTTCCTTCCCTAAAAATGTAACCGCTACCACTAGCCTGCCGCATTATTCAGCAAATGCTACGCATAAACCCACAAAATGAGAATCGTCACCTTGTGTAAACGATACCATTTATCCAGACTGGATCACGCTTTCAGCGCCACCGTTATGCTACGTTGAAGGCAGTGATTTTCTTCTGTTTGCCGATTACCAGGACTTGTTATGCAAAAATTTAACCCGGTCGATCATCCGCATCGCCGCTATAACCCGTTGATCGATCAATGGGTGCTGGTGTCACCGCATCGCGCCAAACGTCCGTGGCAGGGTGCGCAGGAGACGCCGGCGCTGGAGCAACTGCCCGCACACGATCCGGACTGCTTCCTGTGCGCCGGTAACACCCGTATCACCGGCGACAAAAATCCCGATTACAAAAGCACTTACGTGTTCACCAATGACTTCGCCGCGCTGATGACCGATACGCCGGACGCGCCGCAGAGCGATGATGTGCTGATGCGCTGTGAAGGCGCGCGCGGTACCAGCCGGGTGATCTGCTTCTCACCGGATCACAGCAAAACCCTGCCCGAACTGCCGCTGCACAACTTGCAGGACATCGTGCGTACCTGGCAGGAGCAGACCGCTGAACTCGGCCAGCACTATCCGTGGGTGCAGGTGTTTGAAAACAAAGGCGCAGCCATGGGCTGCTCGAATCCGCATCCGCACGGTCAGGTGTGGGCCAACAGTTTTCTGCCGAATGAAGCGCAAAAAGAGGATGACAATCAGCGCCGCTACTTTGCCGATAAAGGTACGCCGCTGCTGGTGGATTACGTAGCGCGCGAACTGCAGGACGGCAGCCGTACCGTGGTCGAAACCGATCACTGGCTGGCGGTGGTGCCGTGGTGGGCGGCCTGGCCGTTTGAAACCCTGCTGCTGCCTAAAACGCACGTGAAACGTATTACCGATCTCAGCGAGGCGCAGCGCACCGATCTGGCGCTGGCGCTCAAGCAGCTCACCAGCCGTTACGACAATCTGTTCCAGTGCTCGTTCCCGTATTCTATGGGCTGGCACGGCGCGCCGTTCAACGGCGAAGCCAACGATCACTGGCAGCTGCACGCGCACTTCTATCCCCCGCTGCTGCGCTCCGCCACGGTACGAAAATTTATGGTTGGCTACGAGATGCTGGCCGAGACCCAACGTGATTTAACGGCGGAACAGGCAGCAGAACGTCTGCGCTCTGTCAGCGCTATCCATTTCCGCGAGGAACAATAAATGTCTTTAAAATCGATCACTCAACAGGTTTTCGCTGACACCTTCGGCTACGCGCCGAGCCACAGCATTCAGGCACCGGGCCGGGTGAACCTGATCGGCGAGCATACCGATTACAACGACGGCTTCGTGCTGCCCTGCGCCATTGACTATCAGACCGTGATTGCCTGCGCCCGCCGCGACGATCGCCAGGTGCGCGTGGTGGCGGTGGATTACGACAATCAGCAGGATAGCTTCTCGCTGGATGCGCCGATTGAGCCGCTCAGCGAACCGATGTGGGCCAATTACGTGCGCGGCGTGGTGAAACATCTGCAGCAGCGCGACGCCAGCTTTGGCGGCGTGGATATGGTGATCAGCGGCAACGTGCCGCAGGGTGCCGGTCTCAGCTCGTCCGCCTCGCTGGAAGTGGCGGTGGGCACTGTGTTCCAGCAGCTGTATCAGTTGAAGCTCGACGGCGCAGCGATTGCCGTTAACGGGCAGGAAGCGGAGAACCAGTTTGTTGGCTGCAACTGCGGCATCATGGATCAGCTGATTTCAGCGCTCGGCCAGCAGGATCACGCCATGCTGCTGGACTGCCGCACGCTGGGTACGCGCGCCGTATCCATGCCGGAGGATGTCGCGGTGGTGATCATCAACTCGAACTTCCGTCGTAATCTGGTGGGCAGCGAATACAATACCCGCCGCGAGCAATGCGAAACCGGTGCGCGCTTCTTCAACAAAAAGGCGCTGCGCGACGTGACGCTGGAGGAGTTTGCGGCGGCAGAACAGCAGCTCGATCCGCTGGTGGCCAAACGCGTGCGTCACGTGATCACCGAAAATGCCCGGACGCTGGAAGCGGCGGACGCGCTGAGCAGCGGCGATCTGCAACGCATGGGTGAGCTGATGGCCGCCTCGCACGCCTCAATGCGCGACGATTTTGAGATCACCGTGCCGCCCATCGATCAGCTGGTGGAGATTGTTAAAGCGGAAATCGGCCCGCGCGGCGGCGTGCGTATGACCGGCGGCGGCTTCGGCGGCTGTATTGTCGCCCTGATGCCAACCGATCTGGTCGATCAGGTGAAAGCGGCGGTGGCGCAGCAGTACGAAGCGCAGACCGGCATCAAAGAGACCTTTTACGTATGTAAAGCCTCAGCAGGAGCCGGCCAATGGTAAGCGACGTCAACTCTCATGCGCCGGACGGCCAGCCGTGGCGCATCACCGTGCTGCGCAACCGCAACGGCATGGTCGCCACCTTTATGGACTGGGGCGCCACCTGGCTGTCGGCGCGCGTGCCGATGCAGGACGGCAGCGTGCGCGAAGCGCTGCTCGGTTGCGCCACGCCGTCCGACTATCTGCATCAGGATGCTTATCTCGGTGCCACCATCGGGCGTTACGCGAACCGCATCGCCTTCGCTGAGCTGAAGCCGCTTAACCGGCTGCTGGCGGCCAATCAGGGTCCGCACCAGCTGCACGGCGGGCCGCAGGGTTTCGACAAGCGCCGCTGGCAGATTCTCAGCCAGAGTGACAGCGAAGTGCACTATCGTCTTGATTCGCCGGACGGCGACCAGGGCTACCCCGGCAATCTGATTGCCGATGTAATTTACCAGCTCGATGACGATAACTGCCTGTCGATTCGCTATGAAGCGCAGACCGATCAGGCCTGTCCGGTCAACCTGACCAACCATGCTTACTTCAACCTTGATGCGCATCATGGCGACGCGCGCCAGCATCGCTTACAACTGCAGGCCGATCGTTATCTGCCGGTGGACAGCGCAGGCATTCCCAATGCGCCGCTGAAAGCGGTAGACGGTACCAGCTTTGATTTCCGCCAGCCGAAACGCGTGGCGGATGAGTTCCTGGCCGATGACGATCAGCGCGCGGTGAAAGGTTACGATCACGCGTTTCTGCTCACCACCGCCGGTGACAGCAGCCAGCCTGCTGCGCAGCTGTGGTCAGCGGACGACAAACTTAGCGTGAGCGTGTTCACCGCCGCGCCGGCGCTGCAGTTCTACTCCGGCAACTATCTGGAGGGAACGCGCGCCCGTGAACAGGGCAGCTATACTGCTTTCCAGGGCATCGCTCTGGAGAGTGAGTTTTTACCGGATTCGCCCAACCATAGCGAGTGGCCGCAGCCTGATTGCTGGCTGCAGCCCGGCGACACATGGCACTCCGTGACGCGTTATCGCTTCACCCCGCACTAAGCGCCGGTTGAAAAACGCGCACTGCGGTGCCGACAGGCTTACGCCGTGCGCTGTTTTCCGCTATGGTATGGCGCTATCAGTGTGCCGCTGAAATCAGCGGCCGCAGCCGGTTTCTATCATCATCGAAACATTAAGCATTAAGGAGTAAAGCTATGGCCGTAACTAAGCTGGTTCTGGTGCGCCACGGCGAAAGCCAGTGGAATCAGGAAAACCGCTTCACCGGATGGTACGACGTGGATCTGTCCGACAAGGGTCGCACCGAAGCCAAAGCAGCCGGTCAGCTGCTGAAAAAAGAAGGTTTCGTGTTTGATTTTGCCTACACCTCAGTGCTGAAGCGTGCCATCCACACTCTGTGGAACGTGCTGGATGAGCTGGATCAGGCCTGGCTGCCGGTCGAGAAAACCTGGCGTCTGAACGAGCGTCACTACGGCGCGCTGCAGGGTCTGGACAAAGCGGAAACCGCCGCCAAATACGGCGACGATCAGGTGAAACAGTGGCGCCGCGGCTTTGCCGTTACGCCACCAGAGCTGGATCGTAACGACGAGCGTTTCCCGGGCCACGACCCGCGTTACAAATCCCTGACCGACGCGCAGCTGCCAACCACCGAAAGCCTGGCACTGACCATCGATCGCGTGATCCCATTCTGGAACGAGAGCATTCTGCCGCGCATCAAGAGCGGTGAGAAAGTGATCGTTGCCGCGCACGGTAACTCACTGCGCGCGCTGGTGAAATACCTCGATAACATGAGCGAAGATGAGATCCTCGAACTGAACATCCCAACCGGCGTACCGCTGGTGTATGAGTTCGACGAGAACTTCAAGCCAATCAAACATTACTATCTGGGTGATGCCGACGAGATCGCAGCGAAAGCCGCCGCCGTTGCTAACCAGGGTAAAGCGAAGTAAGTTCACGCTGAAACGCAAAAGGCCAGACACGAGTCTGGCCTTTTTTTATGCCGTGCGCTGCCGTTAGCCGCGACGGGTTTTGATCGCCTGCGCCAGCTGACGCAGCGCTTTTTCCGTGTCGTCCCAGCCAATACAGGCGTCGGTGACGCTCTGGCCGTACACCAGCGGTTTACCGCTGTCGAGGCTCTGGTTGCCTTCCACCAGGTGGCTCTCAATCATCACGCCGGTAATCGCCTGCTCGCCGCCAGCAATCTGCTGTGCCACGTCTGCGGCCACCACCATCTGACGCTGGAACTGCTTGCTGCTGTTGGCGTGGCTGAAATCGATCATCACCTGTGGACGCAGGCCCGCTTTTTCCAGCCCGGTTTTCACCGCCGCAACGTGCTCCGCACTGTAGTTTGGCTCTTTGCCGCCGCGCAGAATGATGTGGCAATCTTCATTACCGCTGGTTTCGACAATCGCCGAATGACCATATTTGGTGACCGACAGGAAACAGTGCGGCGCGCTGGCAGCGCCGATGGCATCGATCGCCACTTTGATGGTGCCGTCGGTACCGTTTTTGAAGCCGACCGGACAGGAGAGCCCGGAGGAGAGCTCGCGGTGCACCTGCGATTCGGTGGTGCGCGCACCAATCGCGCCCCAGCTCATCAAATCCGCCATGTATTGCGGCGTGATCATGTCGAGGAACTCACCGGCAGCCGGCAGTCCGGTGTCGTTGATATCCACCAGCAGCTTACGCGCCAGGCGCAGGCCGTCGTTAATCTGGAAGCTACCGTCCATGTAAGGATCGTTGATCAGCCCTTTCCAGCCCACCGTGGTACGCGGTTTTTCAAAGTACACGCGCATCACCACTTCCAGCTCACCCTTCAGCTCCTCGCGCAACGTCAGCAGGCGAGCGGCATACTCTTTGGCTGCCTGCGTATCGTGGATGGAGCATGGCCCAATCACCACCAGCAGGCGGTCATCTTCACCGTGCAGAATGCGGTGAATGGCCTGGCGGGCCTGGGCAACGGTTTGAGCAGCGTTATCGGTGGCGGGGAATTTTTCCAGCAGCGCAACAGGGGGCAGTAACTCTTTGATCTCTCTGATGCGTAAATCGTCGTTCTGGTAATCCATACTTATTCCATTCAAATTTCTGGCCCTGCGTACGCCGGGCGCAACCCGTCCAATGTATCCCTTCAGGCACCAGGTGTAAATTATGTCCTGTGCGCCAATGGCTCGCTCAGATTTGCATTTATTCGTTTATGAACTAAGCTTTTTAAACGTAAGCACTGAGGAATGAGGTGCTTTCGCTATTTATATTCATGCCGAACACTCATGACGGAATTAAATTCCGTCGCGGCACGCTTTTTTCGTCAAACAGCACCAGCGGGTGTCACGCGGCAACTATCCATTTATTACAGGAGCATAATGATGAATAAGTTTGCATTGATCTTTCTGACGGCAGCGATGACTTTGGGCAGCGGCGCAGCACTGGCTGCGGATAACAACAACGGTCAGGCGAATGCGTCAGCTGAAGCCGGCGCAGCCGCGGGCGGCGCGAAAGAGAATCTGCCGCCAAATAATGTCGATAATAGCAACATTAATAACGGCAGCATGAACTCCAACGGTGCCGCGACTTCTGGTACCACCTCTGGCAATATGTCGGCCAGCCAGGAACACAAAAATACCATGTGTAAAGATGGTCGCTGCCCGGATATGAACAAGAAAGTTGAAACTAAGGAAGGCGGTGGTCACGTCAAACATAAAACTGACGGCACCACGCAGTAATCCACGCGGAGCGTGATGCAGGGCGAGCTTCGGCTCGCCCTGTTGTTTTTCCCCTGCCCTATTTCCGCTATGCTAACGCTATGAAATTCACAGGAACTGTTTCATGGCCGCGCTGCTGCTTATCGATGATCACCCTTTAGTTGAAGTCGCGCTGGAAGCGGCCTGCCTCAACGCCCCTATTCCATTACAGCTGTACGCCGCCGGTGACGAAGCCCAGGCGCGCCAGCTGCTGCAACAGCATCATATTGACCTGATTGTGCTGGATATCGGCCTGCCAGATAGCGATGGTCTGGAGCTGTTGCGCCGTCTGCGCGCGCGCCATCCGCAGTGTCCGGTGCTGATTTACTCGGCCCAGCAGAGCCGCCACACGCTGCTCAGCGCCGCCTCGCTCGGGGCGGCCGGCTATGTGGTGAAGAGTCAAAGCATGGCGCAGTTGCTGAGCGCGATTCTGGCGGTGCTGGGCGGCCAGCAGGCGTTTCCGCCGCTGCCGGAGCGCATTGCGCTACCGCTCACGGAGAAAGAGCAGCAGATTGTCGCGCTGCTGGTGCGCGGGCTGTCGAATATTCAGATTGGCGAACAGCTGCACATCAGCAATAAAACCGTCAGCACCCACAAAAAAAATATCCTTGAGAAGACCGGTGTGCAGTCGGTAGTCGAGCTGGCAGAACTGTGGAAAGCGCAGCAGTGACACGCTGGCTGCTGCTGTTCGCGCTGTTTTTCAGTCTGCTGGCGCGCGCCGGATTGCAGCCCGCCAGCAGCGTGATGCTGCCCGCCATGATGCCCGCGCCGCACGCCGAGCCGTGGCCGGGACCGGTGCTGCGCGTGGCGGTGCCGGCGCAAAACAGCGCGCCCTGGGCGATGCGCATCGGCGATCGCATCTGGGGCATTGATGCCGACTATCTCAGCGCCCTCAGCCAGCTGAGCGGCAGCACATTCAGCCTGCACGGCTACCCTGACTTTGCCGCCCAGCTGGCGGCGCTGCAGCGTGGCGACGTGGATATGGTGCTGAGCACCCGCCAGCGCGATCTGCCCGCCGACGTACTGACCAGCGAGAGCTGGTTCACCAGCCCGATGCGCATCTACCGCAATCGCGACAACCAGCGCGCGGTGATGTTCAACAGTGACAACGCTCAGCTGACCATCGCCGCCGACACGCTGGCGCAGCTGCCGCAAACCTTTGCACATCGCCACCGCTGGCAGACGCTGCCCGGCAATTTACAGGCGCTGTATGCGCTGCTCAACCAGCAGAGTGACTATCTGGTGGCCGATGAAGCCAGCGCCGGTTTCCTGCTCAGCCAGCTGCAGCAGGGACAGATTTATCAAATCACCGCCGATCCCGGTGCCGGCGAGCTGTCGCTACGTGCACTGACGCGCGATCCGGCGCTGATTGCCTGGCTCAACCGCCAGCTGCGTTTGCTGCCAGCGGAGTTCAGCAATCGCGTGCAGCAGCGCTGGAGTCCACCGCTGCTGCGCTATCAGGATACGCAAACCCTGATGCTGACGGGCGAAGAGAAACAGTGGCTGGCGCAGCAGGATGCCATCCCTTATGCCGCCGAGAGCGATAACGCGCCATGGAGCTATCGCGATGCCAGCGGCAACGCGCGCGGCTTCGGTATTGACCTGCTTAACGCCCTGAGCCAGAGCACCGGTCTGCGTTTCACGCCGCGCTGGGTCAATAATCCGCAGCAGGCCGCCAGTCTGTTGCAGCAGCAGCAGGTGATGCTCAACCTGTTACAGCCGCTGTACGGGGACGATGCTAACCGCACCGCGCTGCCGGTGTGGCGCGCCATCTGGGGCATTTACACGCTGTCCGACAGGCAGCCGATGGGCTGGTCCGCGCTGCACGCTCAGCGCGTCGGCGTGCTGCGTGGCGATCTGGCGCAGCGTCTGCTTCCGGCTGAGATCGCGCCCCAGCTGTTCGACGATCGCGCCCAGCTGTGGCAGGCCCTCAACACTGGCCAGATTGATGCAGTGGTGGATAACGTGCTGTCGGCGCGCTGGCGCATGGCCAGCCATGAGGGCAACCGCGTGCATCTCGCCTTTGTGGCCAGCGATATCGCCTGGCCGCTGGCGCCGCAGGTGAGCGCACAGCAGCCGCAGCTGAGCGCCCTGCTCGACCATGCGCTGCAGCAGATTCCGGCGGATACGCTGAACCAGATGCGCGTCAGCTGGTCGCAGCCGCCGCAGCCCGGCACCACCATGACGATGCGCAATGTGCCGCTGCTGATTTTGATTGCGGCCGCCGTGATCATCCTGTTGTTGCTGGTATTGCTGCTGCGCCGCTATCTGCAGCAGCGGCGTGAGCGGTTACAGCGCGAGCAGGCGGAGCGCGCCAATGCCGCTAAAAGTCAGTTTCTCGCCACCGCCAGCCACGAGCTGCGCACGCCGATGCAGGCGATACTGGGCCTGCTGGAGCTGGAACAGCAGCAGCATCCCAGCGCGCGGCTCGATGTAATGCACAGCAGCGCCCGGTCGCTGATGACGCTGCTGAACGATTTGCAGGATCATGCGCGTATCGAGAATCACAGCTTCCGCCTGACGCCGCGCCCGCTCGATCTCACGCTATGGCTACAGCAGCAACAGCAGTTTTACCACCCGCTGATGCGTGATGGCGGGCCACAGCTGCACGTAGCGGCGTTGACCCCGCTGCCGGCCAGCGTGATGCTCGACAGCGATCGCCTGCAGCAGGTGGTGAACAATCTGGTGGCCAATGCGCTGAAATTTACCCGCCACGGCGAAATCCGCCTGACGCTGGCGGTCACCGGGGATATCGCGCTGACGGTGAGCGACAGCGGCAGCGGCATTCCGCTCAGCGAGCAGGCGCAGCTGTTTGAACCGTGGTATCAGGCGCCGTCGGGCAAGCGCCATGCGGTGCAGGGCAGCGGCCTCGGGCTGTTTATCTGTCGCGAGATTGTACAGCGCATGGGCGGCACGCTGTCGCTGCACTCCGCACCGCAGCAGGGCACCACGGTGAGCGTGCGCCTGCCGCTGGAACCCTGTGCGGCGACGGCGGCGGATGACGCCACGCACTGGCCGCACTATCCGCAGCTGCGCGTGGCGATTGTCGACGATCACCCGACCAATCTGCTGGTGATGCAGCAGCAGCTGGCGAGCTTTGGCATTACTGCGGCGGTGTTTGAGGATGGCCGCGAACTGCTGCGGGCCGATGCGCAGCAGCCGTTTGATGTGCTGTTTATTGACCAGATGATGCCGCGCCCGGATGGCCTGACGCTGCTGCGCATCCTGCGCCGCCGTCAGCGCCAGCGCGTGCAGCCTGCGCTGCGCATACTGTGCTCTGCCGACGTACAGCTGCTGAAACTGCCGCTGCAGGCGCACGAAGCGCAGCTGGTTAAGCCGGTGACTCTGCGGGACATTGCACCGTTGCTGGCGCAGGCAGTGCGCGATCCGCTGCAGGTGCTGCCGGACAGCCTGCAGATTCTGGCGCAGCACAATCCGGCTTTCATTCCGCGTATTTGCCACACCCTGCAGCGTACGCTGCAGCAGGATCGTGATGCGCTGCTGCAGGCGAGCGCGGCTGCAGACTGGCCCCAGCTGGCGCGCGCGGCGCACCGCCTGAAAGGCAGCTGGCTGATGCTCGGCATTGACGACGTGGCCGCCCGCTGCCAGCAGCTGGCCGACGCGGCAAAACAGCATCAGCCTGACCGTGACAATCTCAATTTACTGATATCATTAACGAACAGGCTACTTAACCAACTGGAACGTTATGGCACACACTCATTCTCACAGTGAGCACGGTGGCAACCGCACGCGTCTCGCCGCCGCGTTTGGCGTCACCGCGCTGTTTATGGTTGCTGAGGTCATCGGTGGACTGGTGTCCGGCTCGCTGGCGCTGCTGGCCGATGCCGGACATATGCTCACCGACGCCGCCGCGCTGCTGATGGCGCTGCTGGCCGTGCAGTTCGCCCGGCGTAAACCGAATGCGCGTCACACCTTTGGCTTACTGCGCCTCACCACGCTGGCAGCGTTTGTGAACGCGATCGCGCTGCTGGTGATTACCGTCCTGATCGTCTGGGAAGCGCTGCGCCGTTTTTACCAGCCCGAGCCGATTGAAGGCGGCCTGATGCTCGGCATCGCCATTGCCGGCCTGCTGGCGAATCTGCTTTCATTCTGGCTGCTGCATCGCGGCAGCGAAGAGAAGAATCTCAACGTGCGTGCCGCCGCGCTGCACGTGCTGGGCGACCTGCTGGGTTCGGTGGGTGCAATCGTGGCGGCGGTGATCATCATGCTGACCGGCTGGACGCCGATCGATCCGATTCTGTCGCTGCTGGTGGCGTTGCTGGTGGTGCGCAGCGGCTGGGCGCTGCTGCGCGAGAGCCTGCACGAGCTGCTGGAAGGCGCACCGACGCATATCGACGTGGATAAGCTGGCGCGGGCGCTGACGCGTCAGATTGATGAAGTGCGCAATGTGCATCATGTGCATGTGTGGCAGGTGGGCGAAAAGCCGGTATTGACGCTGCACGTACAGGTGATTCCGCCGTACGATCACGACGGCCTGCTGCGACGCATTCATCAGTATCTGCACCAACATTATCAGATCGCCCATGCCACGGTGCAGATGGAGTATCAGCCCTGCGTCGGCCCGGACTGCGAGTTATGCGAGGAGAGCGACACGCAGCACGAGCACGCAGCGCTGGGAGGCCACGCGCATCACCACCACTAATGGGACAGCGCGCGCGAACCCTGTTCCCGTGCGCTCTGCATCCACAGGCGCGTGCCGTTCAGCGCGATCAGCGTCAGAATGGCGTACTCCAGCGCCATGGCATACACGCCCTGACGCGCAAAGATCATCACGCTGATAACGTTGATCACCACCCACAGCAGC
>NZ_SDFT01000008.1:0-24865 GCF_004916815.1 Pantoea sp. R102 | reverse complement strand
ACAGTGACCTGCTGATGCTGGGGCAATACAAGCAGGAAAACGCGCGTCTGCGCGAGCTGCTCGGCTCGCCGCTGCGTCAGGATGAGCACAAAATGGTGACCCAGGTGATCTCCACCGGCACCGATCCTTACACCGATCAGGTGATCATCGATAAAGGCAGCGTCAACGGCGTGTATGAAGGCCAGCCGGTGATCAGCGATAAAGGCGTGGTCGGCCAGGTGGTGGCGGTAGGGCAGATGACCAGCCGCGTGCTGCTGATCTGCGATGCCTCGCACGCCCTGCCGATTCAGGTGCTGCGTAACGATATTCGCGTCATCGCCGCCGGTAACGGCTGCAGCGAAGATCTGCAGCTGGAGCATCTGCCGGGCAATACGGATATTCGCGTCGGTGATGTGCTGGTGACGTCGGGCCTGGGCGGACGCTTCCCGGAAGGGTATCCGGTCGGCGTGGTGTCGTCAGTGAAAGTGGATACGCAGCGTGCCTATACCGTGATTCAGGCGCGTCCGACCGCCGGTCTGCAGCGTCTGCGCTACCTGCTGCTGCTGTGGGGTGCGGATAAGAACGGCGACATGCCGATGGCACCGGATGAAGTGCATCGCGTGGCCAACGAGCGCCTGATGCAGATGATGCCGCAGGTGCTGCCGCCCGCGGGCGAAATGGGGCCGCCGGCACCCGCCATGATGCAACAAAATCAGCAGATGGGGCCGCCACAGCCCGCCGCCAGCAGCCGTTCGCAGGGTAATCCGGCGAACTCGCGCGGAGGCCAGCCTTGAGTCGATATCGCAGCCAGGGGCGTTGGGTGATCTGGCTGTCCTTCCTTGTTGCGCTTATCCTGCAAATCATGCCGTGGCCGGATCAGATTTACATGTTCCGGCCATCGTGGCTATTGCTGATCCTGATCTACTGGGTGCTGGCGCTGCCGCACCGGGTCAATGTGGGCACCGGCTTTTTCCTCGGCGCCATTATGGATCTGGTCGCCGGCTCAACGCTGGGCGTGCGTGCGCTGGCGTTCAGCATTATCGCCTATCTGGTGGCCTTTAAATTTCAGCTATTCCGTAATCTGGCGTTGTGGCAGCAGGCATTAATGGTTATGGTGCTGTCGCTGGCGGTTGATGTGATTGTTTTCTGGGCAGAATTTCTGGTCATCAACGTCTCCTTCCGCCCGGAAATCTTCTGGAGTAGCGTGGTCGACGGTATCCTGTGGCCCTGGCTATTCTTACTGATGAGAAAGATTCGCCGTCAGTTTGCTGTGCAATAAGGAATACAATGATAACCCTCTACCTGGCTTCCGGCTCACCGCGTCGGCGCGAGCTGTTAACGCAGCTTGGCCTGCAGTTTGAGCGCCTGATTACCGATGTTGAAGAGCAGCGTCAGCCGGGCGAAGCGGCGGAGTCTTATGTGCGGCGTCTGGCCAGCGATAAGGCGCGGGCCGGCGTGCAGATAGCACCGCAGGATCTGCCGGTGCTGGGCGCTGACACCATCGTGGTGCTAAATGGCGAAGTGCTGGAGAAACCGCGCGATGCGGCGCATGCCGCGCAGATGCTGGGTAAACTGGCCGGGCAAACTCATCAGGTCATGACGGCCGTGGCGCTGGCCGATGCGCAGGGCGAGCTGGATTGCCTGGTGACCACAGACGTGACATTCCGCACTATCACGGCAGAGGAAATTTCGCACTATATCGCCAGCGGCGAGCCGATGGATAAAGCCGGCGCGTACGGTATTCAGGGCCTGGGCGGCAACTTTGTGCGCCGCATCAATGGAAGTTATCACGCCGTAGTGGGATTGCCGCTGGTGGAAACCAGCGAACTGCTGAGCCATTTTCAGTCGCTGCGTGCGTTAAGGGGACAAGATGACGGCTGAACTGCTGGTAAATGTGACACCTTCTGAAACCCGTGTTGCCTATATTGACGGCGGCATTCTGCAGGAAATCCATATTGAGCGCGAAGCGCGGCGCGGTATTGTCGGCAATATCTACAAAGGGCGCGTCAGCCGGGTACTGCCGGGCATGCAGGCGGCGTTTGTCGATATCGGCATGGACAAAGCGGCCTTTCTGCACGCCTCGGACATCATGCCGCACACCGAATGCGTGGCGGGTGATGAGAAGAAGAACTTTATCGTGCGCGATATTGCCGAGCTGGTGCGTCAGGGACAGGATTTAATGGTGCAGGTGGTGAAAGATCCGCTCGGCACCAAAGGGGCACGCCTCACCACCGATATCACGCTGCCGTCGCGCTACCTGGTCTTCATGCCGGGGGCTTCGCACGTGGGCGTCTCACAGCGCATTGAAAGCGAAGCCGAACGTGAGCGGCTGAAAGCGGTGGTTGCCGCTTACTGTGACGATCTCGGCGGCTTTATTATTCGTACCGCCGCAGAAGGCATTGGCGCAGAAGAGCTGGCGCAGGACGCGGCATTTTTAAAGCGCCTGTGGACCAAAGTCAGCGAGCGTAAGAAGCGCAACCAGACGCGCTGCCTGCTGTACGGCGAGCTGGCGCTGGCGCAGCGCGTGCTGCGCGATTTCGCCGGCGCAGCGCTGGATCGCATTCGCGTCGATTCGCGCCTGACCTGCGATCTGCTGGTGGAATTTACCAGCGAATATATTCCGGAGATGGCCAGCAAGCTGGAGCTGTACAACGGCAAGCAGCCGATTTTCGATCTCTATGATGTGGAGAACGAGATTCAGCGCTCGCTCGAGCGCAAGGTGGAACTGAAATCTGGCGGTTACCTGATTATCGACCAGACCGAAGCGATGACCACGGTGGACATTAACACCGGTGCGTTTGTCGGCCACCGCAACCTCGACGAAACCATTTTTAATACTAATATCGAAGCCACACAGGCGATTGCGCGCCAGCTGCGGCTGCGTAATCTCGGCGGCATTATCATCATCGACTTTATCGACATGAATAATGACGATCATCGCCGGCGCGTGCTGCACTCGCTGGAGAGCGCGCTGAGCAAAGATCGCGTCAAAACCAGCATCAACGGCTTCTCCGCGCTGGGGCTGGTCGAGATGACGCGCAAACGCACGCGCGAAAGCATTGAGCATGTGCTGTGTGCCGATTGCCCGGTGTGCCAGGGACGCGGTTCGCTGAAGACGGTGGAGACCGTGTGCTATGAAATCATGCGTGAAATCGTCCGCGTCCATCACGCTTACGACTCCGACAGCTTCCTGGTGTACGTGTCACCCGCAGTGGGTGAAGCGCTGAAAAGCGATGAGTCGCACGCGCTGGCCGAAGTGGAAATTTTTGTCGGCAAGCAGGTCAAAGTACAGGTTGAACCGCTCTACACGCAGGAGCAGTTTGACGTCGTCATGATGTAAGTCGTGAGGTTGAACGCCGTAACCCAACGGAAAGCAAGGAGAGGTGTGTGAGGCGGTTGCCGGGGATTTTGTTACTGCTGCTCGCCGCAATCATCGTCATTGTGGCGCTGCTGGTCAGCGGGCTGCGCCTTGTGATGCCGCATCTCAACAGCTATCGCGGCGAGGTGCTGCACACCCTTTCGCGCGTCAGCGGCGTCACCATCGATGCCAGTGAAATTCAGGGAAAATGGGAGAATTTTGGCCCGACCCTGCAGGTGCGCGATCTGCGTATCGACATGGATAAAGATGGCGAGCTACAGATTGGCCGCGTTACGCTGGCGCTCAATGTGTGGCAGTCGCTGCTGCACTGGCGCTGGCAGTTTCGCGATCTCACCTTCTGGCAGCTGCGGCTGGCAACCAACCGTCCGTTGCTCACCAGCGACGAGCAAAAAAATAGCTTCAAACCGGCCCAAATCAACGATCTGTTCTTACGCCAGTTTGACCATTTCGATCTGCGCGACAGCAGCATCCGTTTTCTCACGCCTTCCGGCCAGCATGCCGAACTGGCGATTCCCCGCCTTACCTGGCTGAACGAGGACAACCGCCATCGCGCCGAAGGCGAAGTGAGCCTGTCCAGCTTCACCGGCCAGCACGGCGTGGTGCAGGTACGGCTCGATCTTAACGATACCAACGGGTTACTTAACGACGGCCGCATCTGGATGCAGGCCGATGACGTGGACGTGCGGCCGTGGATTGGCCGCTGGCTGCGTGATAATACCAGCCTGCAAAGCGCGCGTTTCAGCCTGGCCGCGTGGGTCAACCTGCGCGACGGCGAGGTGTATGCAGGCGATCTGCTGCTGAGCAAAGGCGGCGCGCGCTGGCGCGGCGAGCAGGGCGATCATCAGCTGCAGGTGGATGGCCTGACCGCGCATCTGGCGCGCTACCAGAATGGCTGGAGCCTGACGGTGCCGCAAACCCGGCTGATGACTGACGGCGTGGCCTGGGATGCCGGCCATATCGCCCTGCTGTGGAAGCCGGAAGATAAACAGATGATCGGCGCGAACAGTGCAGCGGAAGTGCGGGTGCGTGCCACCCGTCTTGATCTGCAGCGTCTGGCACCGCTGGTGCCGCTGTTTGCGCCGCTCTCACCTACGCTGCTGGACAACTGGCGGGCGCTGCAGCCGCGCGGCTATATCGATGCGCTGGCGCTGGATATTCCGCTGGCGCAGCCGGAGCAGACGCGTTTGCAGGCGCGCTGGCGCGATCTGGCGTGGCAGCACTGGCAGCTTTTGCCGGGCATCAGCAATCTGAGCGGCAGCGCCAGCGGCAGTCTGAACCACGGCCAGCTGGATGTGCAGATGGGCCAGGCGGAAGTGCCGTACGGCGATATGTTCCAGGCGCCGTTACAGATTCAGCAGGTCACCGGCAGGATTAACTGGCTGCGCGATGGCAACGGCCTGACGCTGGATGGCCAGCAGCTGGACGTGCAGGCACGTTCGCTATGGGCGCGCGGCGATTTCCGCTATCAGCAAAATGTCGGTAAAGCACCGCGCCTCGACATTCTTGCCGGGATTCGCGTCACCGACGCCGGTGATGCGTGGCGCTACTTCCCTGAGCCGCTGATGGGCCACGATCTGACGCAGTATCTCAGCGAAGCGGTCAAAGGCGGCCAGGTGGAGAATGCCACGCTGCTGTTTGCCGGCGATCCGCGTCTGTTCCCGTTTAAGCACCACGACGGCATGTTTGAAGTGGCCGTGCCGGTGCGCAATGCCACCTTTCAGTTCCAGCCAGGCTGGCCGGCGCTGCAAAATCTCGATATCGACCTCGATTTTATCAACGACGGTCTGTGGATGAAGGCGGCGCAAACCCGACTGGGCGCGGTGGACGCGCGCAACGTCAGTGCGGTAATCCCGGATTACCTGAAAGAGAAGCTGATCATTGACGGTGATTTGAGCGGCGAAGGTAAAGATATCGCCGACTATTTCGCCCGCACGCCGCTCAAATCCACGCTGGGTGCGGCGCTGGAGCAGCTGCAGATTGGCGGCAACGTGCGTGGTTCGCTCAACCTGGATATTCCGCTGGATGGGGAACTGGTGCACGCCAGCGGTAACGTGGTGCTGAATAACAACAGCCTGCACATTAAGCCGCTCAACACCACGCTGAAAAACCTGACCGGACGTTTCCGCTACAACAACGGAAACCTGGAGAGTGAAGAGCTGCAGGCCAACTGGTTCGGTCAGCCCACCGGCGTGCGTTTCACCACCACGGAAAATCCCGATGATTTTGGCGTTAACGTCAAACTGCTGGGCGACTGGCAGCCGGCAAAACTGGCCATGCTGCCTGCCAGTGTAAGCAGTAAGCTGGGCGGCAGTCTGGCGTGGCAGGGCAATGTCGACATCACGCTGCCGCATCAGGGTGGGGCGCGCTACAAGGTTGATATCAATGGTGACGGCAAGACAGTGAGCAGCCACTTACCTCCACCACTGGATAAAGAGGCCGGTGAGGCACTGCCCATCGCCATTAATGCCAGCGGCGATTTGCACAGTTTTAACCTCAGCGGCAGCGTGCGTGAGCACCATCGCTTTAACAGCCGCTGGCTGCTGGAGCCGCAGCTGCGCGTCGATCGCGGTATCTGGCTGAATGATGCCAAAAGCACGCCGGCGCTACCGGATCGGCGCGGGATGGTGCTTAATCTGCCGGCGCTGGACGGCGAAGCCTGGCTGGGGCTGATGACCGGCACGACGGGTTCACGCAATGCGCAGGGCGAGACGGACATCGGCGGCGCACTGCTGCCGGGCGATGTGACGTTGCGCACTCCGGCCCTGACGCTCGGCGGCCAGCAGTGGCACGATGTTAATGCCACGGTGACTCAGGGCGCGGGCGGCAGCACGCAACTGCAGCTGGAGAGCCGCGAAGCGCGCGGCAGCCTGCGAACTGCACAACACGCGCCGTGGCAAATCGACCTGAGCTATCTTTATTACAATCCGCAATGGAGTGACGACGAAGCGGGCAAGGCCTCCTCGCCGTTCAGCGGGGACAGCGGCATTGATTTCCGCAGCTGGCCAGCGCTGCAGCTCAACTGCGCTGAGTGCTGGCTGCGCGGGCAGAAGTTCGGCCACATCCAGGCCAGGCTCCAGCCGCAGGGAGAGACGTTAGCACTCACTAACGGCAGCGTCGATACCGGCAGCTCGAAGCTCAATGTCGCGGGTGAATGGGTGAACAAAGCGGGCGAGCAGCGCACCTCGTTAAAAGGCAGCCTGAGCGGCAAAAATATCAATGATGCCACCAACTGGTTTGGCATGAACACGCCGCTGCGCGATGCGCCGTTTAAAATTGATTATGACCTGCACTGGCGCTCCGCACCGTGGCAGCCTTCAGAAAAGACGCTGAGCGGCACGCTGAAAACCCACTTCGGCAAAGGGCAGATTGCGGATGTGAACACCGGTCGTGCCGGACAGTTGTTGCGGCTGGTGAGCTTCGATGCCCTGCTGCGTAAGCTGCGCTTCGATTTTAGCGATACCTTTAATGAAGGTTTCTGGTTTGATTCGATCAACGGCACGGCGTGGATTGAAAACGGCGTGATGCGCACCGATAACCTGCTGGTAGATGGCCTCGAAGCGGATATCGCCATGCAGGGCAAAATAGATCTGGTGCAGCGGCAAATCGACATGGAAGCGGTGGTGGCACCGGAGATCGGTGCCTCGGTTGGCGTGGCCACCGCGTTTGTGATTAACCCGGTGGTCGGCGCGGCGGTTTTTGCCGCCAGCAAGGTGCTGGCTCCGTTGTGGAATAAGATTTCGCTGCTGCGCTATCACATCAGCGGACCGCTGGATAAGCCGGAAATCAATGAAGTGCTGCGCAAACCGCGCGAAGCCGATAAGAAGTGAATTTGACGCCGTCGGGGAATTGCCGCAGGCTATGACTATCCGAGCACATAATGAGTGAGAAACGATGACTCTGAATCTGGTAAGTGAGCAGTTACTAGCTGCGAACAGCATTAATCAGCAGGACCTTTTTTCCCTGTTAGGGCAGCTTTCAGAACGTCGTCTGGACTATGCCGATCTCTATTTTCAGTCCAGCTTCCATGAATCCTGGGTGCTGGAAGACAAAATCATTAAAGATGGCTCTTATCATATCGATCAGGGCGTGGGCGTCCGCGCGGTAAGCGGCGAGAAAACCGGTTTTGCCTATGCCGATCAAATCAGCCTCAACGCCCTGCGCCAGTCGTCCGAAGCGGCGCGCAGTATCGTGCGCGAGCAGGGCAACGGTAAAGCGCACGCGCTCTCCGCGGTGCTTAACCGTTCGCTGTACGCCCCGGTCAATCCGCTGGACAGCCTGACGCGCGAAGACAAAATCGCGCTGCTGCACCGGGTTGATAAAGTGGCACGCGCCGCCGATCCGCGCGTGCAGGAAGTGAATGCCAGCCTGAGCGGCGTCTACGAGCAGGTGCTGGTTGCCGCCACCGACGGTACGCTGGCGGCGGATATTCGTCCGCTGGTGCGCCTGTCCATTAGCGTTCAGGTGGAAGATCAGGGTAAACGCGAGCGCGGCGCCAGCGGCGGCGGTGCGCGTACCGGCTACGAATTCTTCCTTGCCGATGAGAGCGGTGATGTACGGGCCGATGCCTGGGCGCGCGAAGCGGTGCGCATGGCGCTGGTTAACCTGTCTGCCGTCGCGGCACCAGCCGGTACGCTGCCAGTGGTGCTGGGTGCGGGCTGGCCAGGCGTGCTGCTGCACGAAGCGGTGGGCCACGGTCTGGAAGGGGATTTCAACCGCCGCGAGACTTCCGTCTTCAGCGGTAAGATGGGCCAGCTGGTGGCGTCCGAACTCTGCACCGTGGTTGACGACGGTACCCTTCAAGGGCTGCGTGGTTCGCTGGCGGTGGATGATGAAGGCGTGCCGGGACAGTACAACGTGCTGATCGAAAACGGCGTGCTGAAAGGCTATATGCAGGACAAGCTCAATGCGCGTCTGATGGGCGTGCCGCCTACCGGTAACGGGCGTCGTGAATCCTATGCGCACCTGCCGATGCCGCGCATGACCAACACCTATATGCTGGCAGGCAAATCGACGCCGCAGGAGATCATTGAGAGTGTGGAGTATGGTCTGTATGCCCCTAACTTTGGCGGCGGCCAGGTCGATATCACCTCCGGCAAGTTTGTGTTCTCGACCTCCGAGGCTTATCTGATCGAGAACGGCAAAGTCACCAAACCGGTGAAAGGCGCTACGCTGATCGGCTCCGGCATTGAGGCGATGCAGCAGATTTCCATGGTCGGGAACGATCTGGCGCTGGATAAGGGCGTCGGCGTGTGCGGTAAAGAGGGCCAGAGCGTGCCGGTCGGCGTAGGTCAGCCCACGCTGAAGCTGGATAAAATTACCGTGGGCGGAACAGCTTAAGGTTCATGCTGGTGCGCATCAGTGCGCACCCTGTCAAAACCGCGCAATGGGTTTGTACAATGCTTGTCAGTTATGAGTAAACAGCACGCACACTTTGGTAGCGGCGCAATTTATTGCGCGAAGCATGGATGGGAACGGTGCTGCTAGTAGTACGCGCGATTAATCGCGCTGCTACGAAATCTGCGGTAATTGAATTTGGTACTTAACTGATCGGCATTACGCAATTGTTTTGTCAGGTCACCCTTCGTGGTGACCTGGCATGCATAACTGCCCCGCATTTTCCCGTATGCGCCCTTCAGGCCGACCACACCAGCGCCAGACGGCGGCTAACTTTTGCGGTGCTGCTGATACTGCCTCGCCACCTGCCTGAAATACTCGGTCAGATAATTGATACACACCTGCACCTTGAGCGGCAGCTTATCCTTCTCGGTATAGACGGCATACACCGGGCGCGGCTCCGAGTGATACTGCGGGAACAAAATATCGATCTCTCCGGCGTTAATCTCATCAATCACCCACATCAGCGGCACATAGGCGATACCGCAGCCCGCTTTCAGCCAGCGAATCAGCGTCTGAGAATCATTGGTGACAAAACGGCCCTGCGGCGTCAGGCGCGTCACCTGGCCTTCCGGCGCCACCAGCTCGAAGGTGTTATCCGGGCGCACGCTGTACTCCAGCCAGGAAAAGTTGTCGATTTCAGCCGGCTTTTCCGGCGTGCCGTGCTGGGCCAGGTAGCTCTTCGCCGCGCATACCACCATCGGCATGGCGCCCAGCCGGCGCGAGAACAGGTTGGAATCCTGCAACTCACCGACGCGTATCACCACATCCAGCCCGTTAGCAATCAGGTCCGGCGCCGGTATGCCGGTCATCAGGTTGACGCTCAGTCCCGGATATTCGTGCAGCATCTCGCTGGTCATGGCGGAGAGGACATTTTGCGCCATGGTGGTTGAGCAGCCGATGCGTAAAATCCCGATCGGCGTGTTGTTGAAGGCGTACAGCTGTTCGTGCACCTGCGAGGCCTCTGCCAGCATGCGGCGGCAGCCCTGATAATAAATCTTACCGGCTTCGGTCAGGCCCAGACTGCGGGTGCTGCGGTTAAGCAGCTTCACCTGCAGCTCATCTTCCAGTCTGGCAACAATCTGGCTGATTGACGAGACGCTGAGCTGCAGCTGGCGTGCGGCGGCGGTAAATGAGCCCAATTCAACCACTTTGGCGAAAATGGACATGCCTTTGAGTCGTTCCATTGTTTACTCTGGCTAAAAAGTGATTTAGCTCACAATATGTAGAAAACGTATAGTCAAGCGCGTTACTATACGCACGCTGGGTCTCTTCACCGCACCTGAACACGGCAGTGTTTACCCGATGATACGCTATGATTAGCTCAACGCGGCCTGAATGTTGTCATCAGATTATCCGTCACCCCACTATCATCAACCCGACGTGCCAGAGGGCATGAGGGCAGGTATCGGTGCAATCCGGCAAGGTCGAACTAAGGAACCGAAATGAGTGTGCTTCCGGTATTTGTCGTATTCGGGCTGTCTTTTCCGCCCATCTTCATTGAACTACTGGTTTCGCTGGCGCTGTTCTGGCTGGTGAAACGCGTGCTGACGCCCAGCGGGATTTACGATCTGGTGTGGCACCCGGCACTTTTTAACACAGCGCTGTATTGCTGTGTGTTTTACCTTGTATCCCGTCTATTCGTCTGAGGTTTTAAGTGAAAGCGCTAATAAGAAAAATCGCGCGTTACGCCATTACGCTCCTGCTGGTTATCATCGCTGTTGTTATCATCTTCCGCGCCTGGGTGTTCTATACCGAGTCGCCGTGGACGCGTGACGCCAAATTCTCCGCCGATGTGGTGGCGATCTCCCCGGACGTGACCGGACTGATCACCGACGTCCCGGTACACGACAACCAGCTGGTGAAAAAAGGCGATACGCTGTTTATCGTCGACCGTCCGCGCTATCAGAAAGCGCTGGATGAGGCGCAGGCGGATGTCGAATATTACCAGGCGCTGGTCAGCGAAAAACGCCGTGAAGCGGCGCGCCGTAACCAGCTCGGTACCAGCGCGATGTCGCGTGAAGCCATTGAGCAGTCGAACAGCGACCTGCAGACCAGCGAACATCAGCTGGCCAAAGCGGTGGCGACGCGCGATCTGGCGGTGATCGACCTCGATCGCACCACCATCAAAGCGCCGTCCGACGGCTGGGTCACCAACCTCAACGTCTATCAGGGTGAATTCATCACGCGCGGCTCGGTGGCCGTGGCGCTGGTGCAGCAGCACTCGTTCTACGTGCTGGCCTACATGGAAGAGACCAAGCTGGATGGCGTGCGTCCCGGCTTCCGCGCGGAAATTACTCCGCTGGGCAGCAACACGGTGCTGCGCGGCACGGTTGACAGTATCGCGGCTGGCGTGACCAACAGCAGCAGCAGCGTCGACAGCAAAGGCATGGCCACCGTGGACTCCAACCTCGAGTGGGTGCGTCTGGCGCAGCGCGTGCCGGTGCGTATTCGCCTTGACGATCAGCCCGGCAACCGCTTCCCGGCCGGCACCACCGCTACTGTGGTGATCACCGGTGACAAAGACCGCCAGACCAAAGTGTCGCCGATGGCGCAGCTGTTCAACCGCCTGCGTGAGTTTGGTTAAGCGGGGGCGATATGATTGAGTTTTTGCGTTTCCCGGTAAAGCTGACCTTCGCGCTGGTGGCAGCGCTGATGATTGGCTTTCACTTCAATCTGGAAACGCCGCGCTGGGCGGTGATGACCGCCGGCATCGTGGCTGGCGGCACCGCCTTTGCCGCGGGCGGCGATCCTTATTCTGGCGCGCTGCGCTACCGTGGCGTTCTGCGTATTATCGGCACCTTTATCGGCTGTATCGCGGCACTCACCATCATGATTGCGACGGTGCGCGCGCCGGTGGTGATGCTGCTGCTGTGCTGCCTGTGGGCCGGCATGTGCGTCTGGCTCTCATCGCTGATTAAAGTCGAAAACTCCTATGCGCTGGGCCTCGCCGGTTACACCGCGCTGATCATCGTGGTGACCGCGGATGCCAGCGGCGGCCTGACGCTGGCGCCGCAGTTCGCCGTGGAGCGCTGCAGCGAAATTGTGCTCGGTATCCTGTGCGCCATTCTCGCCGACATGCTGTTCTCTCCGCGCTCGATCAAGAAAGTGATTGATGCGGAAGTGGATGCGCTGCTGGTAGCGCACTACCGCCTGCTGCAGCTGTGCGTGGCGCACGAGGATAAAGAGGAAGTCGACAAAGCCTGGAGCGCGCTGGTGCGCCGCACGACCGCGCTCAACGGTATGCGCAGTCAGCTGCTGATGGAGTCGTCGCGCTGGAGCAACACCAGCCGCCGGCTGCAAATGCTCAACACGCTATCGCTGACGCTGATTACTCAGGCCGCTGAGACCTTCCTGATTCAGAATTCGCGCCCGGATTACATCCCGCCGCAGTATCGTCTGCTGATTGAAAAAGAGGTAACCAGCGTCAGTGACGTACATAAGCGCATGAAGCTGATGCGCCGCGTTATCGGCGTCAGCAGTAAAAGCGTGCCGTTTACCCTGGCCAGCTGGGTCGGCGCAGCAACCGAATATCTGCTGCTGATCAATGGCGTCAAAAGTAACAGCCGTATCACCACGCTGGAGGAGAGCATTCTGCAGCGTGAAGTGGTGATCCAGGCGCGTTCAGCGGAGACGCATCATGCGATGATCAATGGCGTGCGCACTTTTGTCGCCACCGCGCTCGGTTCGCTGTTCTGGCTGTATACCGGCTGGACTTCCGGCAGCGGCTGCATGGTGATGCTGGCGGTGATTACCGCGCTGGCGATGCGTATGCCGAATCCGCTGATGATGGCGAAAGACTTCTTCTACGGCATGGCCTTTGCGGTGCCGCTGGGCATGCTCTACTTCATCTGGGTATTGCCGGGCACCCAGCAAAGTGCCTTGCTGTTGTGTATCGCGATTGGCGCACTCGGCTTTATCGGCGGCATCTTTGTACAGCGGCGGCAGATTGGTACGCTGGGCGCGCTGATCGGCACCATCAACGTGCTGGTGCTGGATAACCCGATGAAGTTTGAGTTCAACGTGTTTCTCGACAACGCGCTCGGTCAGTGGATTGGCAGCTTTGTGGCGATGATGGTGATTTTGCTGATTCGTGACAAATCCAAAGCCCGCACCGGACGCAAGCTGCTGAATCGCTTTATGTATGCTGCGGTGGCCGCGCTGACCACCAATCAGGCGCGTCGGCGTGAGAACCATTTACCGGCGCTTTATCAGCAGCTGTTCCTGCTGCTTAATCTGTTCCCGGGCGATATCGACAAATACCGCATTGCGCTCACGCTGATTATTGGTCATCAGCGCCTGCGCAACGCGGAGGTACCGGTCAATGCCGATCTGTCGGCGTATCACCGCCAGCTGCGCGCCACCGCCGACCGCATTATTGCGGCCAGCAGCGATGATAAACGGCGCTACTACTTTGAGCGCCTGCTGCAGGAGCTGGACGTTTATCAGCAGAAGCTGCAGCACTATGCCGCCCCGGCCAGCGTGACGGAACCGGTGAAACGGCTGTCGATGATGCTGGATAAGTACCAGAACACCCTCATCCAAATCTGAAACTGGCCGCTGCCTGGCGCAGCGGCTGGCCTGATGCCACGCTGACCCTCATTGCCCGATTATTGCCATCTATACTTTCCTGACAGGATGCTCACTGACAGGAGAATAACGATGTCCACTTCCCTGCAACAACACGAACTGTTCAACACTGGCTACTTCGCTGACGGCCAGTGGCACACCGCCAGCAGCACCTTTGATGTCACCAATCCGGCCACCGGCGAGGTACTGGCGCAGGTGGCGAAAGCCGGCAAGGCTGAAACCGAACAGGCGATTGCCGCCGCACAGCGCGCTTTTCCGGCTTGGCGCGACAAAACCGCCAAACAGCGCAGCGAAATCCTTTATCGCTGGTACCAGCTGATCATTGAGCACAAAAGCTGGCTGGGCCAGCTGATGACCGCCGAGCAGGGCAAACCGCTAAAGGAAGCCGAGGGGGAAGTAGAGTACGCCGCCAGCTTTATTCAATGGTTTGCCGAGCAGGCGAAGCGCGCCAACGGCGAAATTATCCCGCCGGCCAAAGCCGGTTCACGCATTCTGGCGACGCGCGAGCCGATTGGCGTGGTCGCTGCCATCACGCCGTGGAATTTCCCGATGGCGATGCTGACGCGCAAACTCGGCCCGGCGCTGGCGGCCGGCTGCACCGGCATCATCAAGCCGGCCAATAACACCCCGCTCAGCGCCTTTGCGCTGGTGGCGCTGGCACAAAAGGCGGGCGTGCCGGACGGCGTGCTGAACGCGGTAGCCGGCGACACGCACGCTATCAGCGACGCCATTATGGCTTCCCGCGCGGTGCGTAAAATCTCCTTTACCGGTTCCACCGCGGTGGGGAAAACGCTGATGCGGAACGCGGCCGAAACCATGAAGAAAGTCTCGATGGAGCTGGGCGGCAACGCGCCCTATATCGTCTTTGACGATGCCGATATCGACGCGGCGGTGCAGGGGGCTATCGCCAACAAATTCCGCAACGCCGGCCAGGTGTGCGTCAGCGTTAACCGCTTCTATATCCACAACGCAATATACGACCGCTTTGTGCATCAGCTGGCTGAGGCGGTGGGCAAAATGAAAGTGGGCAATGGCGTGGAGCCGGGCGTGGTGGTCGGGCCGCTGATTGAGGCGTCCGCGGTGGAGAAAGTGGAAGAGCATGTCAAAGATGCGCTGAGCAAAGGCGGGAAACTGCTGGTGGGCGGCGAGCGCCATCCGCTGGGCGGCAACTTCTGGCAGCCGACGGTGATTGCCGATGCGCATGAAGAGATGCAGCTGGCGCAGGAAGAGACCTTCGGTCCGGTGGCCGCCTGCTTCCGCTTTGACGATGAAGCTGAGGTGATCGCGCGCGCCAACAATACCGAATACGGTCTGGCGGCTTACTTCTATACGCAGAATCTGCAGCGCGTGTTCCGCGTTTCGGCGGCGCTGGAAGCCGGCATGATTGGAATCAATGAGTGCGCGGTCTCGACCGAGCTGGCACCGTTTGGCGGCGTGAAAGAGTCCGGACTGGGACGCGAAGGATCGGTGCTGGGCATGGAAGAGTATCTGGAAGTCAAAGCGCTGCACCTCGGCGGTCTGGCGTAGCGAGAGGATGTCACCATGAGAACCGAGCGTTTCGACTTCAATGAAATCGTCGATCAGGCTCATTTCTACCGTCAGTTTTGCGAACGTTTCGCGCTGGCGGATCGCACCATTCACGATCTGGACGATCTGTGGGAAATGATCATCGGCGAGCAGATCCCGTTGCCGCTGGAAATTGCGTTCATCAATCTGGGGAAAGGGCAGAAACGCCGCTATGGTGCGCTGATATTGCTATTCGATGAGGCAGAAGAGGAGCTGGAAGGCCAGCTCCGCTTTAATGTTCAGTAGCACAACCAAAAAGGGCCCCGGCAGGCGGGGCCAAAGGGTTCGTCAGAATTGACGAGGAATTATTTGTACAGCTCTGCAGTCAGGTGATAGCTGTCACCGGTGCGCGCTTCAATCACTTTATACGCGCTGGCACCCTGCTCATCGGCTTTCTGAGAAAGCTGAGCGCGGTAATCCATAGGTGAGCCGCCTGTTCCGCTAACGGTAATGGTCTGGCCGGTAGATTGCAGATTCTGCGCGGATTCATCCGTTACCAGTTGGGCAGCTGAAGCGCCAAAAGCGAACAGAGAAAGCAGCGTAGCGGTTGCGATGGTTGTTTTGATTTTCATAATTCGTCTCCTCATTAGAATCAACAACCTGCGGCACGAAGAGGGTAAGCGGGTCGTCGATCTTCTCCCGGCGACTGCATAACGCCGGATCGATAGTTAAAGTTTATTTGTACAGTTCAGCCGTCACGTGGAAGGTGTTGTCCTGATTATTCTCAATGATGCGGTAATGGCTCGCACCCTGAGCATCGGCTTTCTGGGACAGTTCCTGACGGATATTGGTCTGGTCGCCGTCGACGCCGCTCACGCTAATGGTCTGATTCAGCGGCTGCAGATTTTCAGCCTGGGTGTTGGTTACCAGGGTGGCAGCACTGGCGCCAAAAGACAGAACGGAAGCCAGACTCAGTACAGCAATAGATAATTTGGTTTTCATGATTCACTCTCCTGAAATGGGGTGGGCAACCTGAGAGGCAAACGCCTCTCAAACGGGTCGCCGTTCACACTGCATCTTGTTCCGGCAAACTTATTTATAAAGTTCCGCGGTTGCGTGGTAGCTGTTGTCGTTATAAGCCTCAACAACGCGATAGGCTTTAGCACCTTGCGCTTCAGCTTTGGCGTTCAGCTGCTGATGGATATCCATCGGTGAGCCGCCAATGCCGCTGACGCTAATGGTGCCGACCGGCTGCAGGTTTGCTGCCTGTTCGGCGTTGATAGAATCTGCGGCGAAAGCACCAAATGACAGGGCAGATAGAACACTCAGGGTGGCGATAGTAGTTTTAACGTTCATGGTATTTTTCCTCGTCTTCTGTTTTTCTCTTTTTGATTTCGTGTGATTTGCATCACGAAAAGAAGTATAGATCTAATCACCCATGAAATTAATATCCCGCTAATAATGATTGGTTGTAATTCTTTATCCTTATGGCACATTTTTATAACGCAAAGTTATTAAAACCGCCTGGATCTTAACCAGGAGGGTGTATTTCCATGCAAAAACAATGATCTGCATCAAATTATCTTTTTGTGCGAAACAATGTGGTTGATCAAGCTGGCTGTGCGCTAAAAGCAAGAGATAACCGCTAAGCACTAATTGTAAAGCAGCGTAAAATAGCGCAAAGGGTTAAACAGGCGAAAAGGTCGTACCAATAATTTCGCGCATTGAGAACCCGGCGGAATATGGCTAAGCAGTTATTTTGTAAGGTGTTGGCGGTAAAACAGCGGGAGAAGCGCGGGCGGGCAGGCAAGGTTACCGGCAGGTGAACCGCCGGTAACAGACAGGGTTTTATAGTTCCTGTTCGAATAACACCAGCACGGCGTCATGCAGCTGTTTCACCGTAAAGGCGCGCGCTGGCGTAATAAAGATGGTGTCGTCACCGGCGATGGTGCCGAGAATGCCTTCGGCTTTGCCGAGGGAGTCGAGCAAGCGGGCGATCAGCTGGGCCGCGCCTGGGCTGGTATGAATCACTACCAGCGCATCGTTATAGTCGATATCCAGCACCAGATTCTTCAGCGGGCTGGTGGTGGTGGGCACGCCCAGTTCGGCAGGCAGGCAGTACACCATCTCCATTTTGGCGTTACGCGTGCGCACCGCGCCAAACTTGGTCAGCATACGAGAAACTTTTGACTGGTTGATGTTGCCGAAGCCGTCTTCCTGCAGCGCCTGGACAATTTCGCCCTGAGAGCTGAACTTTTCTTCTTTCAGTAAGGCTTTGAACGCCTTTATCAGATCGTCTTGTTTAGATGGGTTTCGCATAAGCTACCAATAAAAGAGGGTTGCAGCAGGCAACAGGCCCGTCGCAGATAAATTATTATGCATTTAGATGAATTTTTATGCAATAAGCGGATGCGTGAATTCACGGCATGCGCGTGTGGGGCGGGCATGATAACAGAGTTTTATCCTGCACCAAAATCGCGCGCTGGCGCGCAAAGCGAAGGTTGCAAAGTTGTTATATTATTGAAGTGGTAACAACAAAACGATGATCATTGCCGTCCATAGTCTTCTGGCTGCGACTGGATCATTCAGGCGACTTCTGAAGTGGAGATGTCTCGGGAGCCGATTGCGGCGTAATGTTATTGCGCGACAGGTGTGTCGCTATCGCCTGAGAAGTTGATTAAACTCGTAACCTGATGGATTTCCGGCATATCTCTGCCCCACCTTAATAAGGAGTTCAGGATGAAAGTTGCCGTTCTCGGTGCAGCTGGTGGTATTGGCCAGGCACTCGCTCTGCTGCTCAAGACCCAATTACCCGCAGGTTCAGCCCTCTCACTGTATGACATTGCCCCGGTGACGCCAGGCGTCGCGGTTGATCTCAGCCACATTCCTACCGCCGTGAAAGTTGAAGGGTTCAGTGGCGAAGATGCGACGCCGGCTCTGCACGGCGCCGATGTGGTGCTGATCTCGGCCGGTGTGGCACGCAAACCTGGCATGGACCGCGCCGATCTGTTTAACGTCAACGCCGGTATCGTGCGTAACCTGATTGAACAGGTGGCGACCACCGCGCCAAAAGCGCTGATTGGCGTCATCACTAACCCGGTAAATACCACGGTGGCGATTGCCGCCGAAGTGCTGAAAAAAGCCGGTGTGTACGATAAAAACCGTCTGTTTGGCGTCTCAACGCTGGATGTGATTCGCGCCAACACCTTTGTCGCTGCCCTGAAGGGCAAACAGCCTACGGAGATTGAAGTGCCGGTGGTCGGCGGGCATTCAGGCGTGACCATTCTGCCGTTGCTGTCGCAGGTTAAAGGCGTCAGCTTCAGCGAGCAGGAGATCGCCGACCTGACGAAACGTATTCAGAATGCCGGTACCGAAGTGGTGGAAGCCAAAGCCGGTGGCGGCTCGGCGACGCTGTCGATGGGCCAGGCGGCTGCGCGCTTTGGTCTGTCGCTGATTCGTGCACTGCAGGGCGAAGCCAATGTCGTAGAGTGCGCCTATGTGGAAGGCGACGGCGAGTACGCGCGCTTCTTCTCGCAGCCGCTGCTGCTGGGCAAAAACGGTATCGCCGAACGCCGTCCGCTCGGGCCGCTCAGTGATTTCGAACAGCAGGCGCTTAACGGCATGCTGGAGACGCTGAAAAAAGATATCGCGCAGGGCGAAGAGTTTGTGAAGTAACTCGCGCGTAAAGAAAAAACGCCCGGCGCATGCCGGGCGTTTTGTTTTACAGGCCTCCGGATTTGAAGGTCCGGCTGGCAGTCGAACCGTTGCTGGCCGGCGTTTTGCGCCCCAGCGTTTCCATGCGAACCTGGAACGGCGGGAACGGCATCTCAATGCCATGCTCTTCAAAGCCGCGCAGAATCAGCTGATGCAGCTCATGACGCAGCGGCATACGATGACCCATCTCCGCCGCGTGCACGCGCAGCTCAAACAGCTGAATGCCCTGCTGCAGATCCACCAGGAACACATCCGGCGCCGGCATATCCAGTACGTAGGTGCAGCGATCTGCCGCCTGCTTCAGGATGGTCGTCACCTCTTCGCTGTTAACGTGGGCCGGTGCCGGAATGGTCAGCACCACGCGCGTCACCGAATCCGACAGCGACCAGTTGACGAACTGCTCGGTGATAAAGGCCTTGTTCGGCACGATAATCTCTTTGCGGTCCCAGTCCGTAATGGTGGTGGCGCGGGTGTTGATGCGGGTGATGCTGCCGGTCAAATCGCGAATGGTCACGGTATCGCCGATACGAATTGGTTTCTCAAACAGGATGATCAGGCCGGAGATAAAGTTGGCAAAGATCTCCTGCATCCCAAAGCCCAGCCCCAGACCCAGCGCCGCTACCAGCCACTGCAGTTTTGACCACTCCACGCCAATAATCGAAAAGCCAATCAGACCGCCGACCAGCATCAGCGCGTATTTGGTCAGGGTGGTAATGGCGTAACCGGTACCGGGCGACAGGCTGAGGTGTTGCAGCAGCGCCAGCTCCAGCAGCGCCGGCATGTTGCGCACCAGCTGGGTGGTAATGATAAAGATCAGGATGGCGATCAGCACGGCACCCAGCGTAATGGGCTGTACGCTCTCGACGCCCTGCACCGTGGTGCTGGCATCCCACAGCGGAATGTTGTCGAGGAAGCTGAACGCGGAGTGAATCTCAGACCACAGCACAATCACCGACACCAGCGCAATCAGCGTCAGAATCGAGCGGACCAGCCGCAACGACTGCGCGCTGATCGCATCCAGATCGATAATCGGCTCTTCGACTTCCACGGTATCGGTGCTGACGGCAGACTGCTGCTCTTTTTCCTCTTCGCTGCGCGCGCGGTTGGCCAGCATATCGGCACGACGCTGGCGCGCGCGGTCAAAGGCGATGCGGCGGCGCTGAATCAGCATCCAGCGGCGAATGATGTGGTAAATCACCAGCAGGAAGAACCAGATGCCGACCGAGGTTTCCAGGCGCGCCAGCAGCGCCTGCGCGGTGGCCAGATAGCCAATGCAGGAGGCCAGCGCCGCCACCAGCGGAATGGCGATCATCAGGTTCCACAGAATCCGGTTAACGAAGTTGTCGCCGTCGCCCTCTTTATCTAAATAGAGCGGGATACCGGCGCGTTTCAGGCTGACGGTGACAATGCTCAGCGCCCCGCAGATCAGAATAAAGCACAGGCGCCCCAGCGTGGCGGAGAACTGCGGATCGTCGAGGTTGGCGAAAGCAATCAGCAGCATAATCAGCGGTACGATCAGGCCGACCGTCAGCGAGTAATAACGCATGGCGCGCGCGACCCGCGCCTGCGGCCAGCGGAAGTGCACGACAAACAGGCCGTCAGGACGGGCAAACGCCGCGCTGATCATGAACGCCCACAGCAGCGGCAGGGTGGCAGTGATGCCATCGCCAATCGCCACGGCAAACGGGTAAGGCCAGGCGTGCTGCAGGCCAAAGCCGAGCGCGGCCCACAGCACCGGCAGCGGCACCGCGACCAGAATCGACCAGAAGACGGTGCGCAGCGTCAGGCTGAAGCGGTCCTGCGTTACTTTCCCCACGCGGCTGGCCGCGCGCGCCATAAAGGCGTTGTAGTGACGACGCGTGCTGATGCTAAAGCCCACCAGCAGAATGGCACCAATAATCGGCAGCACCGTTTCGCGGTTAGTGAACATCATCGCCAGCGCTTTGCCTAGCTGGCCCAGCGTGTCCAGCGACAGCAGGCGCGTCAGGTCGGTGGCCACATCCAGCGGATATTTCAGGCCAACCGGGCTGACGTCGGCGGTCCAGAACAGATAGCGGTGCGTCGCCTCTTTGACTTCACTCAGCGCGTCCTGCAGCTGCGTATTGGAAACCTTCAGCTTGGTAATTTCCAGAATCAGCGTGTCGCAGCCGGAAATCAGTGAGTTCAGCAGTTCACGCTGGGTTTTCAGCTGGGCATCCAGAATGCGCGTCTGTTCACTGGTGAACGGCGTGCCGTCCGCCTGTTTCTCTTTGCGCAGCGCCTGCTGGCGCTCCAGCAGGTCTTCATAATGCAGCCGCTGCACGCGCAGCTGGCCCATTTCACTGTCGATCTGCTGGGATTTCGGCATCTCCGGCAGGCGCGCCACCTGCGCGCGCAGCGCTTCTCCCAGCAGGTTCGACACGCCCAGCCACTGTGACTGCTCGCGCAGCGTGCTCAGCGCCTGTCGCACCTGCAATGTCTGATTGGTGGCGAGACGCTGCTGCGAGGCCACCAGATCCATACGCTGCGCCTGCTGATTCAGATCGGCGGAGAGCTCGCGGTTAACGCGGAACTGATCGCTGATGGAGGCCGGCAAATCGCCGCTGTTTTCCGCCAGCTGTTCGGTGCGCTCCAGCGCCAGTTCGGCTTCGCGCTGACGCTGGTTATTGAGCTGATTGCGCAGCGCCTGCAGATAGTTATCCAGCTGGGTGGCTTTGCGCTGATGCACTTCCGCGCGCATGCGCGCCAGCTCCTGACGGTTATTGGCGGACAGCTGCGCCAGCTCCAGCTCATCTACCCGCGCTTTACTGGCAGCGCTCTCGGTCTGACGCGCATAAATCTGCGCCTGTGCCAGCGGGGTAGCGGCAGCCGCCACGCCCTGTGCACGCCGTTCGCTTTCGGTCATGGCGCGCCGCGCATCGGTCTGCTGCTGCGGCAGCTGCGACAGAGAATCGCTGATTTCGCGGGCGCGATCCTGCTCCTGCTGCGCCTGGCGGCTCTCCTCCAGCAGCTGGCTGCTAACCTGCAGGATCTCCTGATCCAGCTCGGCATTGCTCATGTTGCTGCGCACTGGCTTGCTGCTGTCGGTCAGCGTGGCGATTTGCTGACGTAGCTCGCGCGCCAGCCGCGGGAAATCATCGATCACCTGCTGATACTGTTTCGCCCGTTCCAGCGAGTCGTCGCGTTCGGACAGAAAGTTAATTGCTGCTTCCAGCGCCTGCACCTGTTCGGCCTGGCTGGGCGAGCTTTTCGCGGATTTCGCCGTTTCCAGATCCTGTTTCAGCTGGCTGGCGGGTGGAACGGTGGCGGCAAAGACGGTGCTGCTGAGCACCAGGCTCAGCAGCAGAAAAAGAGAGGCGCGCACGGCGGTGTTTCCCGGAATTAGTCGATGAGCGGAGCGCTGTCGCCGGGCTGCGGCAGGGCGATAGCCAGCGGCTGACCCAGGCGGGTTTTGCTTTCGGCTTCAAGGCTTTCAGCCAGCTTGACGCGGTTCGGCGCGAACAGGTTGATCACCGTCGAGCCCAGCTTAAAGCGGCCCATCTCCTGACCTTTCAGCAGCACGACCGCGCCATCATGATCGGCCGATGGGTAGCGCCAGCGTTTGATCACCCCTTCGCGCGGCGGCGTCACGGTGCCGGCCCAGACGGTTTCGATGCTGCCGACGATGGTGGCGCCCACGAGGATCTGCACCATCGGGCCGTGATCGGTATCGAATACGCAGATCACGCGTTCGTTACGGGCAAACAGGTTCGGGATGTTGCGCGCGGTCAGCGGGTTAACCGAGTAGAGATCGCCCGGCACGTAGATCATTTCGCGCAGGATGCCGTTACACGGCATGTGCACGCGGTGGTAGTCGCGCGGCGCAAGGTAAGTGGTAACGAACTCACCGTCGACAAATTTTTCCGCCAGATCGTCATTGCCGGCCAGCAGCGCCTGCAGCGAGTAGGTGTGGCCTTTGGCCTGGAAGATCTGATCGCCAGCAATACGGCCCAGCTGGCTGATGGCGCCATCGGCTGGCAAGGCCAGCAGCGAAGCGTCCGGATCGATAGGGCGCGCACCCTCTTTTAACGGGCGTACAAAGAAGTCATTAAAGGTGCGGTAGCTGCCGGTGTGCGGCTTGCTGGCTTCCGCCATATCCACTTTGTAGAACCAGACAAAAATGTCGATGACCGCTTTGGTCAGCCAGCCAGCGCGGCGGCTGGCGCCCCAACCGGCGAGTTCGGTCAGCGCTTTTTTAGGCAGAATGTGATTCAGGCCGAGTTTAAAACGATCAAACACCGTTGCCTCCTGGCTTAATAACGTTTGGTTTACACAAAAGGGGGCGGATTGTAGCAGCGCCCCGGTCAGTTGGCGAATGTGCCGTTGTACCCGTTAATCTTCGCTGGCGGAAAAGTTTTTACGCGTTTTTACTTGCGCCATGCTCTCCAGAATACGGTGGTAGTTATCGAAGCGTGAAATGTCGATGATCCCGTTCTCCACCGCTTCGCGGATGGCGCAGCCAGGGTCGTTGTCGTGCTTGCAGTCACGGAACTTGCAACCGCCGAGAAATTCACGGAATTCGACAAATCCCTGGGTAATTTGTTCCGGCTCCAGATGCCACAAACCGAACTCGCGCACGCCAGGCGAATCGATGACATCGCCGCCGTGCGGGAAGTGATACAGCCGTGAGGCGGTGGTGGTGTGCTGGCCGAGGCCGGACACGTCCGACACATCATTGGTCAGGATCTCATCGCCTGCCAGGTCGAGGCCGAGCAGGTTGTTCAGCAGGCTGGATTTCCCCACGCCCGACTGACCGGCAAAAATGCTGACCCGGCCGGTGAGCGCCGCTTCCAGATCCTTCAGTCCATCTTTGGCGCGGCTCGACACCATCAGTACGCGATAGCCAATGTGGCGATAGATATCCATCTGCTCATCGACAAACGCCCGCGCGTCGTCATCCAGCAGATCGGTTTTATTCAGTACCAGCAGCGGCTCCACGCCGAGCGTTTCGCTGGCCACCAGATAGCGATCGATAATGTTCAGCGACAGCTCTGGCAGGATCGCCGACACAATAATGATCTGATCAATGTTAGCGGCGATCGGTTTCACGCCGTCATAGAAGTCCGGGCGCGTCAGCACCGTCTGGCGCGGGTGCACGGCTTCAACAATACCTTTGCCACCGTTTTCGCCGGCGGCGCGCCACACTACGCGGTCACCGGTGACCAGCGAGCGAATAGTGCGGCGAATATTACAGCGATGCACCTCGCCGGCGCTGTCTTCCACATCCGCGTGCATGCCAAAGCGGCTGATTACTACGCCCTCAGAGGCTTCACCAAACAGGCTGTCGTCCGGTTCCGGCTTTTCGTTCCGTTGCTGCAGACGACGCTGATGGTTGGCGCTGACGCGACGTTGTTGACCCTTCGACAATTTATTTTTGCTCACGCATCCTCTCACGCTTTCGCCAGGCTTCGCCCCGCTGGGCAAAACGTCTATGATACACCTTAATTCAGGCTAATGACGACTTTGGCAACAGGCGGGAAATGCATGACAGCGGGAAATGAAAACAATCTGATTTGGATCGACCTGGAAATGACCGGACTGGATCCGGAGCGCGATCGCATTATTGAGATCGCCACCATTGTAACGGACGCCAACCTCAACATTCTGGCCGAAGGGCCGGTACTGGCGGTGCATCAGTCCGATGCGCAGCTGGCGCTGATGGATGACTGGAACGTGCGCACCCACACCAATAGCGGCCTGGTTGCGCGCGTGAAGGCCAGCCAGCATGACGATCGTGCGGCGGAGCAGGCGACGATTGCGTTTCTGCAGCAGTGGGTTCCGGCCAACACCTCACCGATTTGCGGCAACAGCATTGGTCAGGATCGCCGCTTCCTGTTTAAGTACATGCCGGCGCTGGAAGCCTATTTCCACTACCGCTATCTCGATGTCAGCACGCTGAAAGAGCTGGCGCGCCGCTGGAAGCCAGAGATTCTGCCAGGCTTTAAAAAGGCCGGTACGCATCAGGCGCTGGACGACATTCGTGAGTCCATTGCCGAGCTGGCCTACTACCGCGAGCACTTCCTGCAGCTGTAAATCAACGCGGGTGCGCAGGAAAGCAGCAGTTTGCCGATTAAAACAGCAAACGCGCGCAAAGCGCAAAATTTTGCTTTGCAACGCTTGCGGCGGGAAGGATTTCTCGTATAATGCGCACCCCGTACCGGTGAAGAATTTACAGCAGGTACGGAGCAGTAAAAGTAACAAATGTTCTGAATCAGGTAGTTCAGTTGCGCTAAAGCGGTCAACGCCGCAGCAGATTGAAAGACAATGATGCGGGAATAGCTCAGT